>DATNCF010000657.1:0-2576 GCA_035571675.1 Burkholderiales bacterium
CGACGCTCAGGCCAGGGATCAAGGCCCCGGCCACCGCGCCGCCGGCCGCGCCGAATCCGGCACCGCGCAGCGCATCACGCGTCGTCTCGTGCGCGCACCCTCCAAGGGTTACGGCGGCGGTGAGGCTCACCGCCATGAATAGTGTATTGCGCATGTTAACCTCCATATTGCTGTAGGGGTCAACGTCCCGCGCCGCGATTGGTTCTACGCATCGAGCAGACCGACCCTTCCCGGCGCCTGTTGCCTGCGGATCGGCTTGGAACGAGGGACGCGGCGCGCGTCCTATCGGACGGACGGATACCAACCCGTCATTCAGTATAGGTTCATTAAATTTCACGATTTATCGCGATAATCTTGATTAATTCCCTCCGATTTTTCAATAAATTCCTAGAAAATATCTAAATATTATTTGGAATTTATTACTGATATGCAGATCATTTTTTGGAACATTTGCAGATATTACTTGTTTCACTAGAGCAATACCGCGCTGTTAAACATGAAATACCTCGGCAGCGTCTAGCGGAAGCACGGAGGTTTCAGTGGAATTCAGCATCAAGGGGCCGAGAGGCGACGTTATCGCTACCGGCCTGAGCGCGTGCGAAACGCGGTGCAAGTTTCTCACCGGCAGGAGACTATTTGGCGGTCAGACCATATTCGGCCCCAATGGGGTGCTATGCTCTGAACAACAGCTGGAATTCATTTGCGCCCTGGAAGATGGTGGTGCCCCGCTCGGTTGGCTGCCGGTCCGGGATCCCTGGTGTCACTATTTTGGCACGGCGAACCGTGCACCGGGCAAGATCGGCTGAGTAAGGCGTCATAATCCGGACATGCCGCTTTCCGCGCCATCGGCTTCACCCAAAGCAACGAACCGCTCGAGCAGCCAGGAGGCTGCCGGACCCGGAGGCCTGTCGCGGCGCCACAATCCGGAGAACGGATAGGTTCCGGCGCGATGGTCCGGCATGTTCAGTCGCATCAGCGTGCCGGCGACCAGATCCGCCTCAATCAACGGCAGAGGCATGTTACCCCAGCCTATGCCCTGCCGAAGCAACGCATGCTTGGCTCCCAGGTCCGCGAGGCGCCAGGTTTGCAATCCCATCACGGCGAAGTCCTTTCCCTCGGTGAATTGCGAGCGATCGGTCAGGACGAGCTGGGTATAGTTTCGTCCGGCTCCTGGCGGGATCTTGTCCATTCGCGCCAGCGGGTGGTCCGGCGCCGCCACCGGCAAGAGGATAACCGATCCAGCTGATTTGCCGTCCACACCCTCGACCCCTGCCGACAACGGCCCTGAAATGCCAATGACGGCCCTGCCGTCGAGCACCATCGCGGTGACGGCCCCCAATGCCTCGACATGCAGCCGCAATGAGACGGTCGGAAACGCCTCCGCAAAGGCGCGCAGCACGGTCGCCAGCCGCTGTGCCGGCAACATCACGTCCACGGCCAGATCGACCTCGGCCTCCAGGCCTTCGAGGAGCCCTTTGACCTTGGCGCGCAGGCCGTCGATTCCCAGCGAGATCGTTCGCGCCTCGGCGAGGAGCGCGCGACCAGCTATGGTCAACACCGGCTTGCGTGAACCTTCGCGCTCGAACAAGGTGAGCCCAAGCTGCTGTTCGAGGTTGGTGATGCCATAGCTGATCACGGACACCGCCCGGTTGAGCTTGCGCCCCGCAGCGGCAAAGCTGCCAGTATCCACGATAGCCAGAAAAATGCGGAGCTGATCTAACGTCGGCGTGCCCGGCTGTGCCACCTTTCAACTCCATAGAACATTTCGAAGGTATTTATCCAGGTTTTACCCGACCCCTGCAACCCCTATCTGACGTCCAACGGGCCTTCAACGGCACCAGCAGGAGACATCAGATGATCGAACTTCGGCCTTTTACCCAACTCGGCGGCGCGAACCACGGCTGGCTCGATGCAAAGCACCACTTTTCCTTTGCCGGCTATCATGATCCCGCACGCATGCACTGGGGCGACCTGCGCGTGTGGAACGATGACACGATCGCGCCCAAGACGGGGTTTCCGCCCCATCCCCATCGCGACATGGAAATCATTACCTATGTCCGCGAAGGCGCGATCACCCACGAAGACAATCTCGGCAACAAGGGCCGAACCGAGGCAGGCGACGTCCAGGTCATGTCGGCCGGGACCGGCATCCAGCATGCGGAATATAATCTCGAGGACGTGACCACGCGCATCTTCCAGATCTGGATACTTCCCGGCGAGACCGGAAAGCAGCCCAGCTGGGGTACGAAGCCCTTTCCCAAGGGCGACCGCGCTGGCCAGTTCGTCGTGCTCGCCTCGGGCTTTGCCAATGATGAAGACGCCCTGCCCATCCGCGCCGACGCCCGGGTCGTGGGCGCGACACTCAAGGCGGGCGAGCGGGCCGAATATCACCTCGGTGTGGATCGCCGCGCTTACCTCGTCCCCGCCAGCGGCGCGATCGAGGTCGACGGCGTGCGGCTCAATGCGCGGGATGGAGCGGCTATAAATGATGTCGAGACCCTGACCGTGACGGCCCTTGAAGATAGCGAGATCGTTCTCGTGGATGCCGCCTGACCGACAACCGAGCTTGCATGGCT
>DATNCF010000658.1:0-3190 GCA_035571675.1 Burkholderiales bacterium
TGGGCCTGGACTTCCTGTACCAGGTGAGCGCCGAGGAATGGCTGAAGAAACTCAAGCTGCCGGACACGGAGATCAGCCGCAACTACGACGGTCCGTTCCGCGCCGCGCTGGCCAGGGGCAACGCGGTGCTCATCACCACCCTGGTGGCGGTCAACGACGAACTCAGGCTGCTGCTGCCGCCGCAGGACCACTTGGTGCTGCTGCCGCACGGCATCAACGACCTGGGCGTGGACAATCTTTCGCCGGATTCGGACAAGTACGTGCGGCATTTCTATCCGGTGATGCTGGCCGACCCGGCGCAGCCGGGCATCGGGTTCGCGATGCAACTGGCGCTGCGCGGACAGGGGCTCGACCCGTCCGCGGCGGAATGGAACATCGGCGGCATGAAGCTGACCCGGCAGTTGGAAAGGCTGTCGATAGGCTACGCCGGGCCGCAGGGCACCGTGCCCACGCTGTCCATGAAGACACTGCTCGAGCCCGGCGCCGTGAACGATCCCAAGGTCCAGGCGCTGCGCGGAAAAATCGTCATCGTCTCGGCCAGCAACGCCGGCAGTTCCGACCGGCACTTCACGCCATATTCCCACGCCGCGTTCTTCGCCTCATTTTTCTCACAGGGGCAGGACGTGGACCAGATGGACGGCGGCGAGATCCACGCCAACATCATCGAGACCATCCTGTCCGGCCGCTATCCCAAGGCGCTGCCCGGCTGGGCGGGCGCGCTGTACATGCTGGCCGTGGTGTTCGTCGCCACGCTGTTGTTCCTCCGCATGTCGCCCGAGCGCGGCGTGATGGCGGGGCTGTTCATCGCGGCGTGGCTGCCGGTGCCGGCCTTCTTCGCCTTCCGGCACGACCTGGTGATGCCGGTGGCCGGTCCGCAGGTCGGCCTGGCGGCGGCGTTCCTGTTCACCGTGATCCTGCGCCTCACCGGCGAAGAGCGCGAGCGCGCACGCATGAAGCAGATGTTCGGAAGCTACGTCTCCGACGAGGTTGTGGACATGCTGCTCACCGAGGGGCGCAAGCTCGACCTCGGCGGGGAGACGGTGCGCGTCACGGTGCTGTTCTCGGACATCCGCAACTTCACCACCATCTCGGAGCGCCTCGCGGCTCACGAAGTGGTGGAAATGCTCAACGAATACTTCACCCGCGCCACTGCGCCCATCCTGGCGCAGCGCGGC
The DNA here is from genome assembly GCA_035571675.1 of Burkholderiales bacterium. Classification (GTDB taxonomy): domain Bacteria; phylum Pseudomonadota; class Gammaproteobacteria; order Burkholderiales; family SG8-39; genus CAIYPG01. Next base: position 1,176 of record DATNCF010000658.1, read on the forward strand.
AACGTCAACAAGTACATCGGCGACGCCGTGATGGCGGTGTTCGGCTCGCCCGTGTCCTATCCCGATCATGCCCGCCGCGCGCTGCGCGCATCCCTCCAGATGGCCGCCGAGGCCGAGAAGTTCCGCGGCTGGATGGAGCAGCGCTTTCCCGACCGCGGCCTGCCGCGCTTCGGCATCGGCATCGGCATTCACACCGGCGACGCCGTGATGGGCAACATCGGCTCGGTGAAGCGCCTGGAATTCACGGCCATCGGCGACACGGTGAACGCGGCGTCGCGCCTGGAGGGGGTAACCAAGGACCTGGGCTGCGTGCTGGTGGCAAGCCGGCAGACCGTGCAGGCCGCCGGCTCGGGCGTGGGCACGGGCAAGACCGAGACCGTGAAGGTCAAGGGCCGCGAGGAGCCCATCGAGGTGTTTGAAATCCTCTCCCTGGAGGAGCGCCGCAGCGGCATCGACCGGCGCACCGGCCGCAGGGTCGAATAGGCGCCGGGCGACGCTTGCCGGAACAAGCGGCATGACGATGTATTTTCGTGAATAATGCAGTGAAACCACGGAAAACCGGCGGTTTTCGGTACTAATGCGCGGGCCGGCCGAATAACGCCGGGATGCGCCGTGAATTTGTCCCACGCCCCGCGAACATTCGGCGCTATGCTTGAGCCCTCAAGTGAGGGAGGCAGTCATGTATCGCATTCACCGCGCTTTCTACACGTTCCTGACCGCGGCCGCGCTGGCGCTGTCGGCCCAGGCAGCCATGGCGCAGGCCGCCGACGTCGGCCTGGTGAACCTGCTGTCCGGTGACGTGAGCTACGCGGGACAGGGCGGCGGCAACTCCAAGGCACAGGCCTTCATGAAGGTCCGCCAGGGCGACCGCTTCACGGTTCCGGCCGGCGCGTCGGTAAGGGTGGTGTATTTCGACGGCGGCCGCCAGGAGACCTGGAAGGGGCCCGCCGCGTTCAAGGCCGGCGCCAAGTCGAGCGACGCGACCAGCGGCACGCCCGAGGTCGCGACGCTGCCCTCGGCCGTGCCCCAGCGCATAGCCCAGGTGCCGGAACTGATCCAGATCGCCAAGCTGGGCCGCTCAGGCGGCGTCGCCATCCGCGGCGGCAACGCCGCCCCGGCGCTGACCGCCGATCAGAAGGCCGAGGTGGCCGCGGCCAAGGACACCTACCGCCGCATGCGCGCCCAGGCCGCGGCCGACGACATCAATCCCGAACTGTACCTGTACTCGGTGCTGCAGGACTACCTGCTGTACGACGACATGAAGCCCGTCGTGGACGAAATGGCCAAGCGCCAGCCGGCAAGCGAAGACGTGCAGGCGCTGGCTTCGTGGGTGAAGAGCCGCACGCAGTAAACCCGTCGGCAAACAACCCTGTGACCGGGCCGGTCGCCTCAGGCGATCCGGCCCGGCTTCTTTTTGGGGCGTTCGCCGCATCTCCCCCCGGCCCGTTCGGGCGTTCATCGCTTCTCGCCTCGCCGCATTTCGTCGGCTCCCCGGGGCGTTCGCCTTATAGCGCGCGCGGCGGTACTATTCAGCCTCGCAGCAGGCACCGTTTGCACACGAGCACGATATGTTGATTGGCACCCTGGAAATCGGCCGCGACGCGCCGCCCCTGATCGTGGCGGAATTGTCCGGCAACCACAACGGCTCGCTCGAGCGCGCGCTCGCCATCGTCGAGTCCGCGGCGGCGTGCGGGGCCCACGCCCTCAAGTTGCAGACCTACACCGCGGATACCATGACGCTGGACCTGAACGAGCGCGAGTTCACCAGTTCCAGCGCGCTGTGGAAGGGCCGCAGTCTTTACGACCTGTACCAGGAGGCGTACACGCCGTGGGAGTGGCATGAGCCGCTGTTTCGGCGCGCGCGCGAGCTCGGTATGCTGGCGTTCAGCACGCCCTTCGACGCCACTTCGGTGGATTTCCTGCAGTCTCTGGACGTGCCGGCGTACAAGATCGCTTCGTTCGAAAACATCGACCTGCCGCTGATCCGCAGGGTGGCGGCCACCGGCAAGCCCATC
>DATNCF010000659.1:0-18638 GCA_035571675.1 Burkholderiales bacterium
TGGCCAGCCAGCAATCCGGAGAAACCGTCGAGCTAAAGGAGATTGTTTAGCCGCTCCACGAGGCGCGCCGCTCCGCGCCGCGGGTTTTAAGCTCCCCTCTCCCCCCGGGAGAGGGGCTGGGGGAGTGGGTAACGAGAAGAAGAATTTAAAACTACTTCAACAGCAATTAAAACAGCTGGCTTTTTGTTTCTTCGCTTGATTTGGCGCTGGCTTCCGTCGCCCCCGCCTCCGGCGGCAGCGTTTCCCTCAGAAAATACTCCGGCTTGCCGCCCTCGGCGACCCGTTGTCCCGCGTCATTGATCCTGACGGTGACCACTCCGTCGGGCATGGGCATGGAGCTTTCAGGCACGCCCTTCAGAACCTTGGACATGTAGCCCATCCATATGGGCAAGGCCGTCACGCCCCCCGTCTCGTTGTTGCCCAATTTCCTGGGTTGATCAAACCCTACCCAGGCGATGCCTACCAGTGTTGGTTGATAGCCGTTGAACCACGCATCCACGAAATCGTTGGTGGTGCCGGTCTTCCCCGCCAGGTCTTGTCTTCCCAAAGACATCGCCCGTGCGGCTGTCCCATAGCGAACGACGTCGTGCAGCAGGCTGTCGATGAGGAACACATTGCGCGCATCCACCACCCGCAGCGCCTCGTCGCCCGCGTGCGAGGGCTGGGCCTGGGCTAGCACGGTGCCCCGGTCGTCCACGATTTTGCCCACCAGGTAGGGTTCGAGCTTGTAGCCGCCGTTGGCGATGACGCTGTAGGCGCGCGCCATCTGCCACAGGGTCACCGAGCCCGCGCCCAGCGCCAGGGTCAGGTAGGGCGGCTGCTTGTCGGCGTCGAAGCCGAAACGGGTGATGTAGTCCTGGGCGTACTGGGTGCCAATGGCCTGCAGCACGCGGATGGACACCATGTTCTTGGACTTGGCCAGCGCCGTGCGCAGGCGCATGGGGCCCTCGTACTTGCCGTCGAAGTTGTGCGGCTCCCAGACCTGCCCGCCGGTGAGGAAGGGGTCCACCACCACCGGGGCGTCGTTCACCACCGTGGCGGTGGTAAAGCCCTTTTCCAGCGCCGCCGAGTAGATGAAGGGCTTGAAGCCCGAGCCGGGCTGGCGCCAGGCCTGGATGGCATGGTTGTACTTGTTGCGGCCGAAGTCGAACCCCCCGACCAGCGAGCGGATGGAGCCGTCCTGGGGGTTGACGGACAGGAAGGCCGATTCCACCTCGGGCAACTGCACGATCTGCCAGCTGCCCTTGTCGTCCTTGGACACCCGCACGATGGCGCCGCGGCGGATGCGCTTGTTGGGCGCGGCCTTGTCGTCCAGGGCGTGGGCGGCGAACTTCAGGCCGTCGCCGGTCACGGTGACGATGTCGCCGCCGCGCTTGGCCACCTTCACCGCCCTGGCGCCGGCTTCCAGCACCAGGCCGGCGTACAGGTCGTCACTGTCGGAGTAGTCGGACAGGGCGTCCTCGTAGGCGTCGTCGCTGTCGCCGGCGATTTCCACGTACGCCTCGGGGCCCCGGTAGCCGTGGCGCTTGTCGTAGTCCAGCACGCCGCGGCGCACGGCGCGGTAGGCAGCGTCCTGGTCGGCCTTGAGGATGGTGGTGTAGACCCGGAAACCCTTGGTGTAGACGTCGTCCGGATAGCGCTCGTAGAGCATCTGCCGCACCATTTCGGCCACGTACTCGGCGTGCACATCGTATTCGTTGGCGTTCTGGCGCACGGCCAGCGGCTCCTTGGCCGCCATTTCGTACTTGGCGTCATCCAGGTAGCCCAGGTCGTTCATGCGCCGCAGCACGTAGAGCTGGCGCTGCTTGGCGCGCTTGGGGTTGACCACCGGGTTGTACGAGGACGGCGCCTTGGGCAGGCCGGCCAGCATGGCGGCCTCGGCCGGAGAGAGCTGCGGCAGGGTCTTGCCGAAGTAGGTCTGGGCGGCGGCGGCAAAGCCGTAGGCGCGCTGGCCCAGGTAGATCTGGTTGATGTACAGCTCCAGGATCTGCGCCTTGGACAGGCTGGCCTCTATGCGCAGCGCCAGCAGCACTTCGTAGAGCTTGCGGGTGAGGGTTTTTTCCGAAGACAGGAAGAAGTTCCTCGCCACCTGCATGGTGATGGTTGAAGCTCCCTGTCGCTTGCCGCCGCTGACGAGGTTGGAGTAGGCTGCGCGGGCAACGCCCATAAGATCCACGCCCGAATGCTGGTAGAAGCGTTCGTCTTCGGCGGAAATAATGGCGTTTTTGACCACATCAGGGACGGCTTCTATGCGCACCACCGAACGGCGTTCCTCGCCGAATTCGCCGATCAGCACGCCGTCGGCGGTGTAAATCCTGAGCGGAACCTTGGGCTGGTAGTCGGTCAGCGACGCGATGGACGGCAGGTTGGGGTAGGCAAGCAGGAGCACAAACCCGAGCAGGGCGAGTCCGGCAACGGCGGCGCCGGCCAACAGCAGGGCCGGGAAGGTGAACCAACGTAGAGACATCGGGGATCGGGGCTCCGGGGGGCTTCGATAGGGCGGGCCGCCAGACAATTCGGGGCCGGGGACTGTGGGACGCATTATAGGCGCGGACGTTCCCGGCCGTGGGGGAAGGTCTTGAAACGTGAGAAATAATTGCTTTACAGCGTGCAGGGTTGTTGCTAGGATTTAACGTGGATTATACCTTTTGATCGTAACAGGCCACCGCTGAAGGGATTTTGGGTTTGGCACTCAACTTCGACATATTCAAGCCCAAGGCGCCGCCGTTGTTCGGCATGGATATCAGCTCCTCGTCAGTCAAGATGGTGGAGATGGTGGACGCCGGCAAGGGCACGGTGCGGGTCGAGCGTTACGCCATCGAGCCGCTGGCCAAGGACTCGGTGCTGGACGGCAATATCGCCAACCTCGATGCCGTGGTGGAGGCCGTGACGCGCGCCTGGAAGAAAATGGGCACGCGCACCAAGAACGTGGCCATGGCGGTGCCCACGGCGGCCGTCATCACCAAGAAAATCATCGTCCAGGCGGGCCTGCGCGAGGAAGAACTCGAAGTGCAGGTCGAGTCCGAGGCCAATCAGTACATCCCCTTCGCGCTGGAGGAAGTCAACCTCGACTTCCAGGTGGTGGGCCCCTCCCCCTCCAACCCGGAAGAAATGGAAGTGCTGATCGCCGCCTCGCGCAAGGAAAAGGTCGAGGACCGCGTGGCCGTGGCCGAGGCTTCGGGCCTGAAGGCCATCTGCATGGACGTCGAATCCTATGCCGTGCAGACCTCCTTCGACCTGATCAAGCAGCAGTTCCCGAACCAGGGCAGCGAGCAGAACATCGTGCTGGTGGACATCGGCGCCAATGTGATGAACATCACCGTGCTTCGCAACGACCAGGCCATCTATACCCGCGAACAGGCCTTCGGCGGAGCGCAGCTCACCCAGGACATCATGCGCCAGTACGGCATGAGCCAGGAGGAGGCCGAGGCGGCAAAGCGCTCCGGCGGGCTGCCCGACAACTTCGAGGCCGAGGTGCTCAAGCCCTTCATGGAGAGTGCCGCCCTGGAAGTGCAGCGCGCCATGCAGTTCTTCTTCACCTCCACGCCGTACAACTCGGTGGAGCATATCCTGCTCACCGGCGGCACGGCCGTGGTCCCGGGCCTTGACGACATCGTCGGCCAGCGCACCCAGGTCAATACCGTGGTGGCCAACCCCTTCGCCAACATGGCCATTTCCCCGCGCATCCAATTGCCCAAGCTGGTGGCGGACGCCCCCTCGCTGATGGTGGCCTGCGGCTTGGCCATGCGGAGGTTCGACACGTGATCCGCATCAACCTGCTGCCGCACCGCGCCGAGCGGCGCAAGGCCCAGCGCAAGCACCTCGCCATCCTGGCCGGCGGCGTGGTGGTGATCGCGCTGGTCGTGGTCGGCCTGGTGCACGGGTCGATTGCCGGCTACATCGCCATCCAGAACGACCGCAACGAATTCCTGAAGAAGGAAGTCGCCGACCTCGACAAGCAGATCGAGGAAATCAAGAAGCTCAAGGACGACATCTCGGCGCTGCTCGCCCGCAAGCAGGTGATCGAGCGGCTGCAGACCGACCGCGCCCAGTCGGTGTACCTGCTCGACCAACTGGTGCGGCAGGTGCCGGACGGGGTGTACCTGAAGTCGGTCAAGCAGACCGGGCTGAAGGTCAACCTGACCGGCTATGCCCAGTCCAATGCGCGCGTGTCCACGCTGATGCGCAACGTCTCCTCGTCGCCCTACCTCGAGAACCCCGAGCTGGTGGAGATCAAGGCTTCCACGGTCAACAACAAGCGCCTGTCGGAATTCACCATGAACGTCAACCTCAAGCCCAGCCAGACCGACGACAAGGGCGACAAGGGCAAGGCGGGGGCCGCGGCCAAGGCCGGCGATGCCTCCAAGGCGGCCGATGCCGCGAAGAAGGGCTGAACCATGGCGGCCATTACCGACCAGTTCAAGAACCTCAATCCGCGCGACCCGGGCGCCTGGCCGCCGCTGCCCAAGGCCATCGGCCTCTTGCTGCTGCTGGTCGTCATCCTGGTGGCCGCCTACTTCCTGGACTGGCAGGACCAGATGGACGAGCTGCAGAAGGGCCGCGACCAGGAGCAGTCGCTCAAGGACGATTACGTCAAGAAAAAGCAGCAGGCGGTGAACCTCGACCTGTACCGCCAGCAGCTGCGCGAAATCGACAGCTCGTTCGGCGCCCTGCTCAAGCAGTTGCCCAACCGGTCGCAGATGGACGCGCTGCTGGTGGACATCAACCAGGCGGGCCTCGGCCGCGGCCTGGCCTTCGACCTGTTCAAGCCGGCGCCCTCCGAGACCATGCGCGACTTTTACGCCGAACTGCCCATCCAGATCCGCGTGAACGGCGGCTACCATGACATAGGCCAGTTCGCGAGCGACATCGGCCAACTGTCGCGCATCGTGACGCTGAACGACCTTGCCATGGTGGCCAACAAGGACGGCGGCATCACCATGGACGCCACGGCCAAGACCTTCCGCTACCTCGACGAAGACGAAGTGGCGGCGCAGCGCAAGGCCGCGGCGGCGGCCAAGGCCGCGAAGGCGAAGAAATGACGCGCCGCGCCCTCCCCCGCCGCTTGCCCACGCGCCTGCTGCCGGTGGTCGTTCTGCCCCTGGCGCTGGCCGCCTGCAGCGGCGGCGAGCACAGCGACCTGAAGCAGGAACTCACCCAGCTCACCAAGGACCAGCGCGGCAAGATCGAGCCCCTGCCCGTGGTCAAGCCCTACGAGCCCGTGCCCTATCAGGCCTTCGACCAGCCGGACCCGTTCGGCACGCAGAAAATCGAACTGGTGGCCAAGTCCAGCGGCGGCGGCGGCGGCCTCAAGCCCGATCTGAACCGCCCCAAGGAGCCGCTCGAGTCCTATCCCCTGGAGTCGCTCAAGATGGTGGGCGTGCTGCAGCAGAACAAGCAGACCTTCGCGCTGGTGCGGGCCGATACCAGCCTCTACCGGGTCAAGGTGGGCAACTACCTGGGGCAGAACTTCGGTCTAGTGACCGGCATTTCGGACAGCCAGGTGCAGTTGCGCGAACTCATTCAGGACGCCAACGGCGACTGGTCCGAGCGCCAAAGCACGCTGCAATTGCAGGAAGCAGGGAGTGGAAAATGACCAAAAACATCAGCACTACCAATAAGGGGTCACGGACCCCTTATATATCCCCCACTTCAGGGAGAGGCCTGCGACCGCGCGCCTCCCTGGTGCACAAGGCAGCGCTGGCCTTCCTCGCTTTGGCGCTGGCCGGTTTCACCGCGCTCGCCCGGGCGCAGAACAGCATCGAGGCGGTGGACGTCACCCAGCAGGCCGGCCAGATCCTGGTGCGCATCACTCTCAAGCAGCCGCCCGCGGCGGCGCCGGCCAGCTTCACCGTGGCCAACCCCTCGCGCATCGCGCTGGATTTTCCCAAGACCACCAACAACCTGGGGCGCAGCAGCCAGGACGTGAACGAGGGCGACCTGCGCTCCATGAACCTGGTGCAGGTGGGCGACCGCACGCGCGTGGTGCTCAATCTGCGCAATATGCTGCAGTACCAGACGCGCGTCGAGGGCAACACCCTGGTGGTGGCGCTGGCCGCCGGCGCCCCGGCCGCTTCGGCGCCCGCGGCGCGCTTCGCCGAGGGCAGCGCCGACACCCGCCATGCCGTGCGCGACATCAATTTCCGCCGCGGCAAGCAGGGCGAGGGCCGCGTGGTGGTCGACCTGGCCGACCCGTCCACCGGCATCGACATCCGCCAGCAGGGCCAGAACCTGGTGGTGGATTTCCTCAAGACCCAGTTGCCCGACAACCTGCGCAAGCGCTTCGACGTCACCGATTTCGGCACGCCGGTGCAGAACATGAACGCCTTTCCTCAGGGCGACGGCGTGCGCATGGTGATCGAGCCCAAGGGCCTGTGGGAATACAACGCCTACCAGACCGACACCCAGTTCGTGGTGGAGGTGAAGCCGGTCCAGTACGACCCCAACAAGCTGGTACAGGGCACGCGCGGCGGCTACACCGGCGAGAAGCTGTCGCTCAACTTCCAGAACGTCGAAGTGCGCAGCGTGCTCAACGTCATCGCCGACTTCACCGACCTCAACATCATCACCAGCGACACCGTGCAGGGCAGCCTGACCTTGCGGCTGAAGGACGTGCCCTGGGACCAGGCCCTTGACCTGATCCTGCAGACGCGCGGCCTGGACATGCGCAAGAACGGCAACGTGATCTGGATCGCGCCGCGCGACGAGCTGGCCACCAAGGAGAAGCTCAACCTCGAGTCCAAGCAGCAGATCGGAGAGCTGGAGCCGCTCAACACTGAGAGCTACACGCTCAACTACGCCAAGGCCGCCGACGTGGCGGCGCTCCTGTCCAACGACAAGCAGCGCATCCTGTCAAAGCGCGGCAGCGCCGTGGTCGACACCCGCACCAACATGCTGTTCGTGCAGGACGTGCCGAGCCGACTCGAGGAAGTGCGCCGGCTGCTGGGCAAGATCGACGTGGCGGTGCGCCAGGTGCTCATCGAGGCGCGCATCGTCGACGCCACCGACACCTTCAGCAAGAACCTGGGCGTGCGCCTGGGCGTGGACCAGATCGGCACCTCGCGCGTGTTGGGCAGCCCCAACTTCAACGCCACCGCCGGCGGCAACCTGACTCCCCTGGGCCAGTTGAACGGCATCGTGACCGGTGTCCCCACGTTCAACGCCACCCCCGGCACCGATTCGCTGCAGAACGTCAACCTGCCGGCGGCGGGCGCGGGCGGCTTCGGCGCCGCGGCGCTGTCGCTCATTCTGTTCAACAAGGACCGCTCGCGCTTCCTGTCGCTGGAGCTCTCGGCCCTGGAGTCCGACGGCAAGGGCAAGATCATTTCCAGCCCGCGCGTCATGACCGCCGACAACGTCGAGGCCGTGATCGAGCAGGGTTCGGAAGTGCCCTACCAGACCGCCACCTCCAGCGGCGCCACCGCGCTGTCCTTCCGCAAGGCCGTGCTGTCGCTGCGCGTGAAGCCGCAGATCACCCCCGACGGCAACGTCATGATGGACCTGGACGTGAACAAGGACTCGGTGGGCCAGATCCTCGCCCAGGGCGCCACCATCGACACCAACCACATCAAGACCAACGTGCTGGTGGAAAACGGCGGCACCGTGGTGATCGGCGGCATCTACACCCAGACCGTCAACAACACCGTCACCAAGGTGCCCATGTTCGGCGACCTCCCGGTGGTGGGCAACCTGTTCAAGAACAACGCCCGCACCGACCAGAAGCGCGAACTGCTGATTTTCATCACCCCGCGCCTGGTGCAGGACAGCGTGGGCCAGCGCTGAGGCAACGGCCCGGGCCGCAAAAAAGCCGCCTCCAGGCGGCTTTTTTGTTCCCGCCAAGGCGCGGGCAGCCGGCTGCCGGACCGGCCACCTTCCACATGCGCCTTGTTAAAATGCGCCGTGATCTCACCCGATAAACCACTCGGCAACCTGTTCCTGGTCGGCATGCCCGGCGCGGGCAAGACCACGGTCGGCCGCGCCCTGGCGCGGCGGCTGGGGCGGGAATTCCACGACTCCGACCACGAAATCGAGGCGCGCACCGGCGTGCAGGTGCGCGACATTTTCGAGATCGAGGGCGAAGCGGGCTTCCGGCGCCGCGAGGCCGAAACCATTGCGCGCCTGACCGGCATGGACAGCGTGGTGCTGGCCACTGGCGGCGGCGCCATACTCGACCCGGCCAACCGCCGCTGCCTGGCCGAGCGCGGCGTGGTCATCTACCTCCACGCCAGCCCGCGCGAGCTGTGGCACCGCACCCGGCGCGACAAGTCGCGGCCACTGCTGCAGGGGGCCGATCCGCGCGCGCGCCTGGAGCAGCTCTATGCCCAGCGCGATCCCCTGTACCGCGAAATCGCCGACCTCACGGTCGACACCGGCCGCCAGAGCGCCAGCGCCCTGCTCGGCGAGCTGATCCCCAGCCTGGAGAGGACATGCGGACTCTCCGCGTAGCCCTGGGCGAGCGCAGCTATCCCATTCACGTCGGCAGCGGGCTGCTGGGCGACGCCGGCCTGATCGCGCCGCTTCTGGCGCAAAAGCGCGCCGCCGTGGTCACCAATGCCACCGTGGCGCCGCTGTACCTCGGGCGCCTGTCGGCGGCCCTGGCCGCGGCCGGGGTGGACGTGATTCCCGTGGTGCTGCCCGACGGCGAAGAGCACAAGAACTGGCAGACCCTGAACCTGATTTTCGACGCCCTGATCGAGCGCCGCGCCGAGCGCCGCACCACCCTCATCGCGCTGGGGGGCGGGGTGGTGGGCGACATGACTGGCTTCGCCGCCGCCACCTGGCAGCGCGGCGCGCCCTTCATCCAGGTGCCCACCACGCTGCTGGCGCAGGTTGATTCCTCGGTGGGCGGCAAGACCGCCATCAACCACCCGCGCGGCAAGAACATGATCGGCGCGTTTTATCAGCCGCGATTGGTGTTGGCCGATCTGGACACGCTTTCCACCCTGCCGGAACGTGAGTTGAAGGCGGGACTGGCCGAGGTCATCAAAACGGCGCTCATCCGCGATGCGTCTTTCTTTGGCTGGATCGAAGCGAACATCGGCGCGCTGCTTTCGCGCGACGTGGCGGCCCTCGAACACGCCGTGCTGCGCTGTTGTGAAATCAAGGCCGAAGTCGTGGCGGCCGACGAGACCGAGCAGGACCTGCGCGCCATCCTCAACTTCGGCCACACGTTTGGCCACGCCATCGAGGCGGGGTTGGGGTACGGACATTGGCTGCACGGTGAGGCGATTGGCGCGGGCATGGTGATGGCAGCCGACCTTTCGCGCAGGCTAGGGGGATTGGATGAGGGCACCGCCAATCGCATTACCCGGCTCATCGAGCGCACCGGTCTGCCCATCGCCGGCCCGGCTTTCACGGCCGAACGCTACATCGAGCTGATGAGCGTCGACAAGAAGGTCAGGGATGGAACCTTGCAATTTGTCGTCTTGGAAGGCCTAGGAAAAGCCCGAGTCCGGTCCGACGCCCCCCCGGCCACGGTCAAAAACACCCTGTCGGCCTGGGCTACAGCGTCCGTTCCCACTCTACCGGGCTGAAAGCCCGGGCCTCATTCACGCAAAAAAACAATGGGGTTGGAAGGCGGGCCTCCGGTTCGCCGGCCTGGACGGGACGGAAAGTCCCAAATCCTGGCGCAGTCTCGGGAAATGCCCCGAGCCTGGGTCCCGGCCCCGCTTTTGCTTACTCATCAGGCAACTCCAACGGCCTGTAAAAAGTTGAGTGGAAAACCTGGAAATTGCTGCTCCGCAACGTTACCCTAACCGCTTGAGCCGCCAGGATTTAACAGGTAGACTTCAAGGTTCCCCCCGAGCGTCCGCGTTCCCCGAAAATGGGAGCGCCTATGGGTGTTCTAGGGCAAAAAAACGCAATGTTGCCGCCCTGACGGGCGGAAAGTCTTCGAGGATGGCAATGGAACACACCGGTCTTCCGCCCAAGCAGGGCCTGTACGACCCGGCCAACGAACACGACGCCTGCGGCGTCGGCTTCGTCGCGCACATCAAGGGCCGAAAAAGCCATTCCATCATCGAGCAGGGGCTGCTGATCCTGCGCAACCTCACCCACCGCGGCGCGGTGGGCGCGGACCCGCTGGCGGGCGACGGCGCAGGCATCCTGGTCCAGATACCCGACAGTTTTTTCCGCGAGGAAATGGCCAAGCAGGGCGTGAAGCTGCCGGCCCTGGGCGAATACGGCGTGGGCATGGTGTTCCTGCCCCAGGAGCCGGCCAGCCGCCTCGCCTGCGAATACGAAATCGAACGCGCCATCAAGGACGAAGGCCAGGTGCTCTTGGGCTGGCGCGACGTGCCGCGCGACAATTCCGGCCTGGGCGAGTCGGTGAAGCGCATCGAGCCGGTGATCCGCCAGGTGTTCATCGGCCGCGGCGTCAACGTCACCGTGACCGACGCGCTGGAGCGCAAGCTGTACATCATCAGGAAGAGCGCCGGCCACGCCATCCAGGCGCTGCAGCTCGCCCACGGCAAGGAGTTCTACGTGCCGTCCATGTCGGCGCGCACCGTGGTGTACAAGGGCATGCTGCTGGCCGGGCAAGTAGGGACGTACTACCGCGACCTGCAGGACGAGCGCATGACCTCGGCCCTGGCCCTGGTCCACCAGCGCTTCTCCACCAACACCTTTCCGACCTGGGACCTGGCGCATCCGTTCCGCATGGTCGCGCACAACGGCGAGATCAACACCCTGCGCGGCAACGTCAACTGGATCCGCGCCCGCCAGGGCGCCATCTCCAGCCCGGTGCTGGGGGCCGACCTCGCCAAGCTGTGGCCGCTGATCTATGACGGCCAGTCCGACTCGGCCTCGTTCGACAATGCCCTGGAACTGCTCACCATGAGCGGCTATTCCATGGCGCATGCCGTGATGATGATGATTCCCGAAGCCTGGGAAGGCCATACCCTCATGGACGCCAACCGGCGCGCCTTCTACGAATACCACGCCGCCATGATGGAGCCGTGGGACGGCCCGGCCGCCATGGCCTTTTCCGACGGGCGCCAGATCGGCGCCACGCTGGACCGCAACGGCCTGCGGCCGGCGCGCTACATCGTCACCGACGACGACCTGGTCATCATGGCCTCGGAGGCTGGCGTGCTGCCCATCCCCGAGGAGCGCATCATCAAGAAGTGGCGCCTGCAGCCGGGCAAGATGTTCCTGGTCGACCTGGAGCGCGGCCGCATCATCGACGACAAGGAAATCAAGGATGCCCTGTCCTCGGCCAAGCCCTACGCCGAGTGGATCGACCGCATCCGCGTCAAGCTCGACGACGTGGAATCGGACAAGATGCAGCCCGAGCGCAGCGGCGTGCCGCTGCTCGACCGCCAGCAGGCCTTCGGCTACACGCAGGAAGACCTGAAGTTCATCATGGCCCCCATGGCCGAGAAGGGCGAGGAGCCGGTGGGCTCCATGGGCAACGATTCGCCCCTGGCCGTGCTGTCGCCCAAGAACAAGACGCTGTACCACTACTTCAAGCAGCTGTTCGCGCAGGTCACCAACCCGCCCATCGACCCCATCCGCGAGGAGATGGTGACCTCGGTGGTGTCCTTCATCGGGCCCAAGCCCAACCTGCTCGGCATCGACGAGATGAACCCGCCCATCCGCCTGGAGGTGAGCCAGCCGGTGCTGGACTTCTACGAGATGGAAAAGATCCGCCACATCGGGCGCTACACCGGCGGCAAGTTCAAGTCGCACGAAATCGACATCTGCTATCCCGTCGCCTGGGGCAAGGACGCCATCGAGGCGCGCCTGGCGTCGCTCGCCGCGCAGGCCGAGGACGCGGTGCGCTCGGGCTACAGCATCCTGATCATTTCCGACCGGCGCGTGTCGCGCGACCAGGTGGCCATTCCGGCGCTGCTCGCGCTGTCGGCCATCCACCAGCACCTGGTGGGCAAGGGCCTGCGCACCAGCGCCGGCCTGGTGGTGGAGACCGGCTCGGCGCGCGAAGTGCACCACTTCGCCCTGCTGGGCGGCTACGGCGCCGAGGCCGTGCATCCCTATCTCGCGCTCGAGACGCTGCTGGCGCTGCAAGGCCTGCTGCCGGCGGACGTGGACGGCAAGAAGGCCATCAAGAACTTCGTCAAGGCCGTGGGCAAGGGCTTGCGCAAGGTGATGTCGAAGATGGGCATCTCCACCTACATGTCCTACACCGGCGCGCAGATTTTCGAGGCCGTGGGCCTGGCGCAGTCGCTGGTGGACAAGTACTTCGTGGGCACCGCCTCGCGCGTCGGCGGCATCGACGTGTTCGACGTGGCCGAGGAGGCGCTGCGCACCCACAAGGCGGCGTTCAGCGCCGACCCGGTGCTGTCCAACGCCCTGGACGCGGGCGGCGAGTACGCCTACCGCATCCGCGGCGAGGACCACATGTGGACGCCCGACGCCATCGCCAAGCTGCAACAGGCCACGCGCGCCAACAACGCCTCCACCTACCGCGAGTACGCCGACATCATCAACGACCAGTCGCGCCGGCTCATGACCTTCCGCGGCCTGTTCGAGTTCCGCTTCGACCAGGCCAAGCCCATTCCCATCGAGGAAGTGGAGCCGGTCGCGGCCATCGTCAAGCGCTTCTCCACCGGCGCGATGTCGCTGGGCTCGATTTCCACCGAGGCGCACGCCACGCTGGCCGTGGCCATGAACCGCATCGGCGGCCGCTCCAACACCGGCGAGGGCGGCGAGGACCGCAAGCGCTTCGCCCCGGTGCAGCCGGGCGAGACGCTGGCGTCGCGCCTGGGCCGCGGCCGCATCGAGAGCGACATCGTGCTCGCCGCCGGCGACTCGCTGAAGTCCAAGATCAAGCAGGTGGCCTCGGGCCGCTTCGGCGTGACCGCCGAGTACCTGGCCTCGGCCGAGATGATCCAGATCAAGATGGCGCAGGGCGCCAAGCCCGGCGAGGGCGGCCAGTTGCCCGGCAAGAAGGTGTCCGAGTACATCGCCGAGCTGCGCTGCTCCACGCCCGGCGTGGAACTGATCTCGCCGCCGCCCCACCACGACATCTATTCCATCGAGGACCTGGCGCAGCTCATCCACGACCTAAAGAACGCCAACTCCGCCGCCGACATCTCGGTGAAGCTGGTGTCCGAAGTGGGCGTGGGCACCGTGGCCGCGGGCGTGGCCAAGGCCAAGGCCGACCACGTCACCATCGCCGGCCACGACGGCGGCACGGGCGCAAGCCCGCTGTCCTCGCTCAAGCACGCCGGCACGCCGTGGGAACTGGGGCTGGCCGAGACCCAGCAGACGCTGGTGCTCAACCGCCTGCGCAGCCGCATCTCGGTGCAGGTGGACGGCCAGATCAAGACCGGCCGCGACGTGGTCATCGGCGCCATGCTGGGCGCCGACGAGTTCGGCTTCGCCACCGCGCCGCTGGTGGTGGAGGGCTGCATCATGATGCGCAAGTGCCACCTCAACACCTGCCCGGTGGGCGTGGCCACCCAGGACCCGGTGCTGCGCAAGAAATTCACCGGCAAGCCCGAGCACGTCATCAATTACTTCTTCTTCGTGGCCGAAGAAGCGCGGCAGCTCATGGCGCAGCTCGGCGTGCGCACCCTGTCCGAGCTGATCGGCCGCACCGACCTGCTGGACATGAAGAAGGGCATTGAGCACTGGAAGGCGCGCGGCCTGGACTACTCGGCCATTTTCCATCAGCCCAAGGTCGGGCCGGAAGTGGGCCGCTTCCACACCGAGCGCCAGGACCACGGCCTGGACCGCGCTCTGGACCATCGCCTGATCGAGCTGGCGCAGCCGGCCCTGGAGCGGCGCGAGAAGGTCGCCATCGACATGCCCATCCGCAACATCAACCGCACCGTGGGCACCATGCTGTCGGGCGAGGTGGCCAAGCGCTACGGCAACGAGGGCCTGCCCGACGACACCATCCACGTGCGCTTCGCCGGTTCGGCCGGGCAGAGCCTGGGCGCGTTCCTGGCGCGCGGCATCACGCTCGATCTCATCGGCGAGACCAACGACTACTGCGGCAAGGGCCTGTCCGGGGGCCGCATCAGCGTGCAGCCCTCGCCCAAGTTCCGCGGCGAGCCCACCGAGAACATCGTCACCGGCAACGTGGCGCTGTACGGCGCCATTGCCGGCGAGGCCTATTTCCGCGGCGTGGCGGGCGAGCGCTTCGCCGTGCGCAACTCGGGCGCGCAGGCCGTGGTGGAAGGCGTGGGCGACCACGGCGCCGAGTACATGACCGGCGGGACCATCGTCGTGCTCGGCCTCACCGGGCGCAACTTCGCCGCCGGCATGTCGGGCGGCATCGCCTACGTGCTGGACGTGGACGCGCAGTTCCTCAGGCGCTGCAACACCGCCATGGTGGCGCTGGAGCCGCTGCTCACCGAGTCCGAGCAGCAGGGCAGGCTGCCGCGCGACCTGTGGCACATGGGCGAGGCCGACGAGGTCATCCTGCGCCGCCTCATCGAGCGTCACGCCGCCTACACCGGCAGCGCGCGCGCCCGCGACATCCTGGCCAAGTGGGCCGACTACCGGGCGCATTTCGTCAAGGTGTTCCCGCACGAGTACCGGCGCGCCCTGGGCGAGCTGGCCGCGGCCGGCAAGAAGGCGGCCGCGTAACCGGCCCTGGGGGCCGTTTACCGAACTTCCGGCATCCATTCAGAAACATAGAGAGACAAGCAGCAGCTCATGGGCAAGATCACCGGCTTCTTGGAGTACCAGCGCCTGGCCGAGGCCACCGAGCCGACGGAGTCGCGCAAGAAACACTACCGCGAGTTTGTCGCGCACCTGTCCGACGAGGACGCCAAGGTACAGGGCGCGCGCTGCATGGACTGCGGCATCCCGTTCTGCCAGAGCGGCTGCCCGGTGAACAACATCATCCCCGACTTCAACGACCTGGTGTACCGGGAGGACTGGCGCACCGCCTGGGACACACTCAACTCCACCAACAACTTTCCCGAGTTCACGGGCCGCGTGTGCCCCGCGCCCTGCGAGGAAGCCTGCACCCTGCGCATCAACTCCGACCCGGTGGGCATCAAGTCGCTGGAGCACGCCATCATCGACAAGGCCTGGCAGCGCGGCTGGGTGGTGCCGCAGGTGGCGGCGAAGAAGACCGGCAAGCGCGTGGCCGTGGTCGGCTCGGGCCCGGCCGGCCTCGCCTGCGCCCAGCAACTGGCGCGCGCCGGCCACGCCGTGGTGGTGTTCGAGAAGAACGACCGCGCCGGCGGGCTGCTGCGCTACGGCATTCCCGACTTCAAAATGGAAAAGTCGCACATAGACCGGCGCATCGAGCAGATGAAGGCCGAGGGCGTTGAGTTCAAACTCAACCACGTGGTGGGCAAGGCCCCCGCGGGCGCCGGCAACGGCGCGGTTACCGAACTGGATGCGGCCACCATCGCCGACGAGTTCGACGCGGTGGTGCTGGCCGGCGGCGCCGAGCATTCGCGCGACCTGCCCATTCCCGGCCGCGACCTGGACGGCGTGCACTTCGCCATGCAGTTCCTGCCGCTGCAGAACCGCCGCGTGGCGGGCGACCGCGACGTGCCCGAGCTCAACGCAAAAGGCAAGCACGTGGTCGTGATCGGCGGCGGTGACACGGGTTCCGACTGCGTGGGCACGTCCAACCGCCACGGCGCGGCCTCGGTGACGCAAATCGAGGTCATGCCCAAGCCGGCCGACCCGGCCAACAACCCGGTGTGGCCGTACTGGCCCATGCGGCTGCGCACCTCATCCTCGCACGAAGAGGGCGTGGAGCGCGACTGGGCCATCTCCACCAAGGAGTTCATTGGAGAGAAAGGCAGGCTCAAGGGCCTGAAGGCCGCGCGCGTGGAATGGAAGGACGGCAAGATGCAGGAGGTGCCGGGCAGCGAGTTCACCCTGCCCGCCGACCTCGTGCTGCTGGCCATGGGCTTCGTCCATCCCTACCAGTCGGTGCTGGAGGCCTTTGGCGTGGACAAGGACGGCCGCGGCAACGCCCGCGCCACCACCGACGGCGCCGGCTGCTACGCCACCTCGGCGCCCAAGGTGTTCGCCGCCGGCGACATGCGCCGGGGCCAATCGCTGGTGGTATGGGCCATCCGCGAGGGACGGCAATGCGCGCGGGCGGTGGACGAATTTCTCATGGGAACATCGGATCTTCCCCGCTGAAATTAGATTCGTACGAATTGTATGAGCCCTGGTTTTGTGTCTGCTCTTCACGAGGCTCCCCGCTTTGCGGGGAGGGCTTGATCCGAGCTCCGCTGTAAGCGCTTGCGAGGTGCGTCCGCCAAACTTCCCGCGTGCGGGAAGCCTCGTGGAAAGCGCCAGCAATTCTGGCCCGTTGCAGTTGTTATTGACGTCGTGCCCGATGCAATGGGCTTTAAGGACTGTTTCATGGCGCAAATGGCTCACACCTTGTTGCTAAAATCCGCTCCGTGAGCCTCAACGTCGTCATCCTCGCCGCCGGTCAGGGCAAGCGCATGCGGTCCGACACGCCCAAGGTGCTGCATCCCCTGGCCGGGCGGCCGCTGCTCGACCACGTGCTGGGCGCCGCGCAGGTGCTCGAGCCCGATTCCATCTGCGTAGTCTACGGCCACGGCGGCGAAGCGGTTCGCGATGCGCTCGCGGCCCAAGCTGGACCTAGCGTGTCGTGGGTGAAGCAGGAGCCGCAGCTCGGCACCGGGCACGCGGTGATGCAGGCCGCGCCCCACCTGCGCGACGGCGCCACCCTGGTGCTGTACGGCGACGTGCCGCTCACCCGGGTGGAGACCCTGCAGCGGCTCATCGCCGCGGCCGGCGACGGCCTGGGCGTGCTCACCGTGACCCTGGACGACGCCACCGGCTACGGCCGCATTGTGCGTGACGCGAAAGGGCGCGTGCAGCGCATTGTCGAGCAGAAGGACTCCACCGAGGCCGAGCGCCAGATCCGCGAGGTGAACACCGGCATCATGGTGGTTCCCACCGCGAAGCTGAAAGACTGGCTCGGCCGCCTGTCCAACAACAACGCCCAGGGCGAGTACTACCTCACCGACATCGTGGCCCTGGCCGTCGAAGAAGGCCTGCCCGTCGCCACGGCGCAGCCCGATGCCGAATGGGAGACCCTGGGCGTGAACAGCCGCGCCCAGCTTGCCGAGCTGGAGCGCATCCACCAGCGCGAGGTGGCGTTGCGCCTGCTCGATGACGGCGTGACCCTGGGCGACCCGGCGCGCATCGACGTGCGCGGCTCGCTCATGGCCGGCCGCGACTGCTTCATCGACGTGAATTGCGTGTTCGAGGGCGAAGTCGCCCTGGGCGACAAGGTGAGCATCGGCCCCAATTGCGTGCTGCGCAACGTGCGCATCGCCTCGGGCACCCGCGTCGAGGCCTTCTGCCACATGGAAGACGCCGAGGTCGGCGCCAACTGCCGCATCGGCCCATACGCGCGGCTGCGGCCGGCGGCCGTGCTGGCCGCGGACGTGCACATCGGCAACTTCGTCGAGGTCAAGAAAAGCGACATCGGCGCTGGCTCCAAGGCCAACCATCTGGCCTATATCGGCGACACCAGCATCGGCAAGAACGTCAACGTCGGGGCGGGTACCATCACCTGCAACTACGACGGCGTCAACAAGCACCGCACCATCATCGAGGACGACGTGTTCATCGGTTCGGACACGCAATTGGTGGCGCCGGTGCGCGTGGGGCGCGGCGCAACGCTGGGCGCGGGCACCACGCTCACCAAGGACGCGCCGCCCGACCAGCTCACGCTGTCGCGCGCCAAGCAGGTCTCGGTGGAGGGATGGCAGCGTCCGGTCAAGGGTGGCCCCGTCAAGGGCGGAAAGAAGGGGTAAGACCATGTGCGGCATCGTCGGCGCCATCGCCAAACGCAACGTCGTGCCCATCCTGCTCGAGGGCCTGAAGCGGCTGGAATACCGCGGCTACGACTCGGCCGGCATCGCCATTCTCGAGGAGGGCAAGGGCCAACACCTCAAGCGCCTGCGCTCCACCGGGCGCGTGGCCGAACTGGAGAAGCTGGCGCAAAGCCAGGGCCTCGCGGGCGACATCGGCATCGCCCACACCCGCTGGGCCACCCACGGCGTACCCTCGGAGAAGAACGCCCATCCGCACGTGTCGGGCGGCGTGTCGGTGGTGCACAACGGCATCATCGAGAACCACGAGGACATGCGCAAGAAGCTGCGCGCCAAGGGCTACGACTTCGTCTCCGACACCGACACCGAGGTGATCGCGCACCTGGTGCACTCCAACCTGCAGGGCGGCACCGCGCTGTTCGAGGCGGTGAAGAAAAGCGTGGCCGAGCTGGTAGGCGCCTACGCCATCGCCGTGGTGTCGGACGCCGACCGCGAGCGCTTCATCGTGGCGCGCCACGGCGCGCCGCTGCTCCTGGGCCTCGGGGAAGGCGAGAACTTCGCCGCCTCCGACACCTCGGCGCTGGTGCAGGTCACGCAGCGCGTGATCTACCTCGAGGACGGCGACGTGGCCGAGGTGACGCTGACCGGCGTCACCATCGCCGACGCCAAGGGCAACGCCATGCAGCGCCCGGTCCACGTGTCGCAGCTATCCGCGGCGGCGGTGGAACTCGGCCAGTACCGCCACTACATGCAGAAGGAAATCTTCGAGCAGCCCATGGCGGTGGCCAACACCCTGGAAATGGTCACCGGCGCGCAATCCATCTCGCCGCAACTGTTCGGCGCCGAGTCCGAGGCCGTGTTCCGCGACATCGACTCGGT
>DATNCF010000660.1:0-3999 GCA_035571675.1 Burkholderiales bacterium
TCGTGCACGATGCCGCGCGGCTGCTGGAACAGCTTGAGGAAGGCGGCGCGGTTGGCGGGGTCGCGCCGGAAGCGCGCATCGATGAGCGTGCGCCCGCGCCACAGCGCGCGCAGCGTGGCCGCCGTCACGCCCTTGAGCTCGGCGTGCTGCTGCATGAGCAGGAAGCATTCCAGGATGGCCCCGGGCTGGCGCTCGAACAGGTCGGGCTCGCGGGCGTCGAGCAGCTCGCGCACCGACTGGAAGCGCTCGTTGATGGGATGCTTTTCCGAAGCGGCGTAGGGGTCGAGCAGCGCGCCCAGGTTCTGCATGATGATGGTGTTGAGCTGCGTCACCGACTTGGCCGTGCGGTAGTACTTTTCCATGACGCGCTCGCTGGCGCGGCGCGCCTCGGTGGCCGCGTAGCCGAGCTTTTCCGCCATGGCCTCCTGGTAGTCGAACAGCAGCCTGTCCTCGCGCCGGCCGGCGGCGTAGTGCAGGATGATGCGCACCCGGGTGAGGGTCTTCTCGTGGCGGGCGCATTGCCGCGCCTCGGCATGCGTGATCAGGCCGCGCGCCGCGAATTCCGCCCACGTGCCGCCCACTTCCGTGGCGCGGCCGATCCAGCGCAGCACCTGCAGGTCGCGCAGTCCCCCGGGCGCTTCCTTGACGTTGGGCTCGAGGTTGAACGCCGATTCCTGGTACTTCAGGTGGCGCTGCTCCTGCTCAAGCTGCTTGGCGGCGAAAAAGGCCTTGGCGTCGAAGCCGTCGCGCAGCGTGGCGCGCAACTGCTCGAACAGCCGCCGGCTGCCGACGATGAGCCGCGCCTCGAGCAGGCTGGTCTGCACCGTGATGTCCTTGGAGGATTCCTCCACGCACTCGGCCACGGTGCGCACGCTGTGGCCCACTTCCAGGCCGATGTCCCACAGGTGGCCTATCAGCGCTTCGATCAGCGGCATGGCGTCCTCGGTGGACGCGGCCGGCAGCAGCACCAGGATGTCGACGTCCGAGTACGGATAGAGCTCGCCGCGCCCGTAGCCCCCCACGGCCACCAGCGACAGCGACCCGGGCAGCTTGAATTCGCGCCAGGCGCGCTTCAACTGGGCGTCCACCAGCAGCCGCAACTGGCGCAGCAGGCGCTCGCTGTCGCCCCCGCGCTCGAACTCCTCGCGCAGCGCGGCGCGGGCGCGGCGCAGGGCGTCCTTGTGGGATTCCTGCGGCGGCCCCGGCGGGCGCGGCAGCGCGGCGCTGACTTCCACCTAGGTGGCGGCGGCGGCGGCGGCCACCGCGGCGGGCGGGGGCGGCATGCCGGGCGATACGGTCAGCACTTCGTAGCCTGTCTCGGTGACCAGCACGGTGTGCTCCCACTGCGCCGACAGGCTGTGGTCCTTGGTCACGATGGTCCAGCCGTCGGCCAGTTCGCGGATGGCCGCTTTGCCGGCGTTGATCATGGGCTCGATGGTGAAAATCATGCCGGGCTGCAGCCGGGCGCCGGCACCTGGCTGGCCGTAGTGCAGCACCTGGGGGTCCTCGTGGAAGCGCCGCCCGATGCCGTGGCCGCAGAACTCGCGCACGATGCTGAATCCCTGGCTCTCGGCGTGGCGCTGGATGGCCGCGCCGATGTCACCCAGCGTGGCGTTCGGCCGCACGGTATGGATGCCGCGCCACATGCACTCGAAGGTCACGTCGCACAGGCGTTTGGCCAGGATGGAGGGCTCGCCGACCATGAACATGCGGCTGGTGTCGCCGTGGAAGCCGTCCTTGATGACGGTGATGTCGATGTTGACGATGTCGCCCGACTTGAGCACTTTTTCGCCGGGGATGCCGTGGCAGACCTGGTGGTTGACCGAGGTGCAGATGGACTTGGGGTAGGGCTTGTAGCCGGGCGGGGCGTAGTTGAGCGGCGCCGGAATGGTCTTCTGGACGTTCACCATGTAGTCATGGCACAGGCGGTCCAGTTCCTCGGTGGAGACGCCGTGGCGCACGTGCGGCTGGATGAAGTCCAGCACTTCGGCGGCGAGGCGCCCCGCCACGCGCATGCGTTCAATGTCTTCGGGGCTTTTCAGCGAAATGGCCATGACTTGCGACTTTCAGCGGGCATGTTCAGGAAATGAGGCGGACTGCAGAGGTTTCGACCACCGGACAGCGGCGTGGTTGCGCTGCCCCGGGGTCAGGGCGGCCGGGTTAATGCCCTGTTTGTTAAAGGAAACTTGCTTTTTGTCCACGAACAATGTTAACATATTGGGCTTGGTGAATGACGGTCTCTTCGGGTTTCCCGGGATCCGGGCTTCGCCAAAATCCTGCCGCTTCCCATCCAGGGTGTCCGCGGGCCTGCCGGAATGGATCCGGCGGCCGGCGGATGCGGGTGAAACGGCCAATTCCAACCCTCGGAGACAAGATGTCGACCACCATGCGTCAAATGCTGGAAGCGGGCGTGCACTTCGGGCACCAGACCCGTTATTGGAACCCGAAAATGGCCGAATACATTTTCGGCCACCGCAACAAGATCCACATCATCAACCTGGAAAAGACCATGATGATGTACCAGGAGGCCATGAAGTTCGTGCGCCAACTGGCGGCCAACAAGGGCACCATCCTGTTCGTGGGCACCAAGCGCCAGGCCCGCGAAATCATCCGCGAGGAAGCCGAGCGCTGCTCCTCGCCGTTCGTCGACCACCGCTGGCTGGGCGGCATGCTCACGAACTTCAAGACTGTGAAGCAGTCCATCAAGCGCCTGAAGGACATGGAGCAGATGGTGGCCGACGGTACCCTCGAAAAGATGGCCAAGAAGGAAGCCCTGGGCTACCAGCGCGAGCTGGAAAAGCTGCAGCGCAGCCTGGGCGGCATCAAGGGCCTGGACGGCCTGCCGGACGCCCTGTTCATCGTCGACGTGGGCTACCAGAAGGGCGCGGTCGAGGAAGCGCGCAAGCTGGGCGTGCCGGTGGTGGGCGTGGTCGACACCAACCATTCGCCGGACGGCATTACCCATGTCATCCCGGGCAACGATGATTCCAGCCGCGCCATCCGCCTGTACGCGCGCGGCGTGGCCGACGCCATCCTCGAAGGGCGCAGCCAGGTGATGCAGGAGATCATCTCCGGCGGCGGCGACGAGTTCGTCGAGGTCAACGAAGGGCAGGCACAGGACGCATAAGCGGCCGGATACCCCCGGACAGCAAAAGGGGCGCCAGCCCCTTTTTTTTAAGCAACGGTTTCACGGAGCGAAGTGATGGCGGAAATTACTGCGGGCATGGTCAAGGAACTGCGCGAAAAGACCGACGCGCCCATGATGGAATGCAAGAAAGCGCTCACCGAGGCCGCCGGTGATCTCGGCAAGGCCGAGGAAATCCTGCGCATCAAGCTGGGCAACAAGGCCAGCAAGGCGGCGTCGCGCGTGGCCGCGGAAGGCATCGTCGGCATCCACGTCAGCGCCGACCGCAAGCTGGCGGCCATGGTCGAGCTCAACTGCGAGACCGACTTCGTGGCCAAGAACGACGACTTCATCGCCTTCGCCAAGTCGCTGGCCGAACTGGTGGCCAAGGACAATCCGGCCGACGTTTCGGCCCTGGCCAAGGCCAGCCTCGGCGGCAAGCCGGTGGAAGAAGTGCGCACGGCGCTGGTGGGCAAGATCGGCGAGAACGTGTCGGTGCGGCGCCTTGTGCGCATCCAGGCCAAAGGCCTGGTGTCGAGCTACGTTCACGGCGGATCGAAAATCGGAGTCCTGGTTGACGTGACCGGTGGTGATGAAGCCCTCGCCCGCGACCTCGCCATGCACATTGCCGCCGCAAAGCCGATCTCCCTGTCGCGCGACGAGGTGCCGGCGGAGAAGGTGGCTGCGGAGCGCGCCATTGCCGAAGCCAAGGCGAAAGAATCCGGCAAGCCGGCCAACATCGTCGAGAAGATGGTGGAAGGCGCCGTGCAAAAATACCTGAAAGAAGTAACGCTGCTTGGCCAGCCGTTTGTCAAAGACGATAAGCTGACCATCGAAGCATTGTTGAAGTCGAAGGGTGCTGGCGTGGCTGCGTT
>DATNCF010000661.1:0-7069 GCA_035571675.1 Burkholderiales bacterium
GAATCGAACGGCGAAGTCGCCGGCATCAAGAGCGCGTCGATCAAGGTCGAAGGCGATTACGCGTACGGCTACTTGCGTACCGAAGTCGGGGTGCATCGCCTGGTGCGCAAGAGCCCGTTCGACTCGAACGCGCGCCGGCACACGTCGTTCGCGAGCGTGTTCGTCTATCCGGAGGTCGACGAATCGATCGACGTCGACATCAATCCGGCCGAGCTGCGCATCGACACCTATCGCGCATCGGGTGCCGGCGGACAGCACATCAACAAGACCGATTCGGCCGTGCGCATCATCCACCTGCCCACCGGCATCGTGGTGGAATGCCAGGACGGACGATCGCAGCACAAAAACAAGGCACAGGCCATGGCAGTATTGGCCGCACGAATCAAGGATGTGCAGGTACGCGAACAACACAATGCGGAAGCGGCAACCCGCAAATCATTGATCGGCTCTGGAGATCGGTCAGAGAGAATCAGAACGTACAATTTTCCGCAGGGGCGCGTGACCGACCACCGCATCAATTTAACGCTATACAAAATCGCCGCCATCATGGACGGCGACCTGGACGAATTGACCGGCGCGCTGATGTCCGAACACCAGGCAGAGCAATTGGCGGCTTTATCGGAAGCAGCCTGAGCCCGAGCCGGAGGCGAGGGTGGCACATTGGAAAGAACTCATAGCCGCGAGCGGGCTGCCACGCAATGAGGCGCTGGCGCTGGTGGCGCACGCCATCGGCCGGGATGCTGTTTGGCTCATCGCGCACGACACGGATGAAGCACCGGCTGATCTAAGTCAAAAGGCGGATTCATTCGTGCGTCGCCGTGCGGCCGGCGAACCCATGGCGTACATCACGGGTGAGCGGGAGTTTTTCGGCCTTTCCCTGCACGTTACACCCGATGTGCTCATCCCAAGGCCCGAGACCGAACTGCTGGTTGAACTGGCACTCGACAAATTGCCGAAGCACGGACAATTGCTCGACATCGGCACGGGCAGCGGCGCGATAGCAGTAGCCGTCGCCAAGCACAGGCCGGATGCACAAGTTTTTGCAAGCGACATATCGGGCGCGGCATTATCGGTAGCCAGATCGAATGCGCGGCGGCATGGCGTGAGCATCACCTTTGTGGAAAGCGACGGACTCAATGCCTTCGCCGCCAAAGCAACGTTCGACGTGGCGGTCAGCAATCCGCCCTATGTCGCCGCCGATGACCCGCATCTTGGCCAAGGCGACTTGCGTTTCGAACCGGGCATTGCCTTGGCGTGTGGGGTGGACGGTCTGGACCTTATTCGGCGTCTGACTGATGACGTGGGCCCTCGGCTTCGCCGAGGGGGGTGGTGGGCGTGCGAGCACGGGCATGACCAAGGTCTCGCATGTTTGACTCTTTGGCGCGAAGTCGGTCTGGTTAACGTCGTCGATATCCCTGATTTGGCGGGAATTTCCCGCGTCTGCGCGGGTCAAAAAGCGGTGGATTGACCGGCCGCCACATAGCCATTAAAATACCCGAGTATTCTGATCAAGCATTGTATGCTGCGCTGCACATTTCGCGTGTTCCGCAGCCCCTTAGAGGACTCCTAATGGACACTCAGGAAAAGATTCGCCAGACCGTTCAGGGCAACAAGGTCGTGCTTTTCATGAAGGGCTCGCCCCAGATGCCGCAATGCGGCTTCTCGGCCAAGGCCGTGCAGATTCTCAGGGCCTGCGGCGTGAACGAAATGACGACCGTGGATGTGCTGCAGGACCCCGAAGTGCGCCAGGGCATCAAGGAATACGCCAACTGGCCGACCATTCCCCAGCTTTACATCAATGGCGAGTTCGTGGGCGGGTCGGACATCATGCATGAGATGTACGACTCGGGCGAACTGAAACAGTTACTGAATGGCTAGTGGTCGCTAGTTAAATTGGAACGAGGCTTCCCGCTCCGCGGGAAGGGGAGCCCTCCGATTTGCGCCGCGCGGTCCAGGCGCTACTCGCCCCGTGACGCCTCGTTTTTTGCCGCGCTGTAGCTGGCTACGCAGTAGGGCACCACATAGTTAAGCCCGAGGTGGAACCAGTTGATGCCTCTGAGCGCGAATATTTGATCGGCTTGATTGATCAGGTTCAGCGCCGTGCCCACCACCAGGCACACCGGCAGGGCGGTGTCGAAGGTCTTGCGTGTTGCCGCCAGGGTCAGCAGGCGATGCACGTAGCTCGCCATCGTCTAGACCGCGGTCAGGCGGCTGTTGGCTAATGTCAGCCGTTCCACCAGGATGTCCATGAAGGCGCGGTCGAAGCGGTGGCGGCAGGCGTCGGATGCCCTGTCCATGTCCGGGCCCTTGATCTTGATGATGCGCGAGTCGCTGATGGTGGTGACGTCGGCGACGCGTTCGTTGCTGGTGCGTGACAGGTAGGACATCTCCCCGAAGCATTCTCCCGGAGTGAGCACGTTCAGCAGTTTCTTCCGCTTGGTGATTTTCACTTCGCCCGAGGCGAGGATGCAGAAGAAATCGCCCGGGTCTCCGTCCTGCATCACCACCGTGTCGGCGGGCAGGTTTTCCCAGGTGGAAATGCGCACCACCTCCCACAGTTCGGCGTCCGAGAACTCGTTGAAGAAGGGCATGGCGCGCAGGGTGTTGAACTTCTCGCTGTCGGCCACTTCCTGGCTGCGGTTGGAGAGCTGGTCGGCGCGGAAGGCCTGGGCCAGCTCCATCGAGAACTCGCCCCAGGTTTGGTAGCGCAGCTCCAGGTCCTTCTGCATGGCTTTGCGCACCACCTTGTCCAGCGACAGCGGAATCTCGCGCCGGTAGGACGAGGGCAGGGGCGGTTCGACGTTGGTGATCTGGTACATCATGGAAAAGTTGTTCGAGGCCTGGAAGGGCAGGCGGCCGGTGAGCAGCTGGTACATCACCACGCCCAGGGAATAGATGTCGGTCTGGTGGTTGAGCGGGTGCTCCTTGATCTGCTGCGGCGACATGTAGGCGGGCGAGCCGATGCCCGCCACCTGGGTCTCCTCGCCGGTGGCGAGCAGCGCCGCCCCGAAATCGGAAATCTTGATGTCGCTGTCCCCGGATTGCAGGATATTGGCCGGCTTGATGTCGCGGTGGGTAATGCCCAGCTTGTTGGCGAAATCCAGCGCGCGCGTGCACTTGAAAATGATTTCCACCACCTTGTCGATGGGCAGCAGCCCATCCTGCGCGCAGTGGCGCTCCAGCGTGCCGCCGTCGACGTACTCCATGACGATGTAGCTCATGGCCTCGCCGTCCACGGCGTCGTAGATCTGCACGATGTGGGGGTGCAGCAGCTTGCCGGCCAGCGACGCCTCGGTGATGAACAGTTTTCTTGCCAGCTTGACGCTGTTGACGTCCTTCAGGCGGTCGGCGTACACCACCTTCACCGCCACTTCGCGGCCGTTGAAGGGGTCGTGGCAGAGGTAGACCTCGCTGGTGGCGCCTTCGCCCAGCAGCGCCTTGACTTCGTATTTGCCGATGGATTCCAGCATGGATTCCCCGGGCGCAGCGGCTAGCCGGCGCGCTTGCGCGCCGCGGTTTTCGCCGCTGCGGTTTTCGCCGCCTTGGCCGCCGCGCGCACGCGCGCCGGCGCCGTGCCGCCGGCGTGGTTACGCGCCGCGGCCGATCCTTCCAGGGTCAGCACGTGCTGCACGTCCGCATCGATGAGGGGCGAGAAACGGCGCAGCTCGGCGAGCGGCAGTTCGGCGAGGTCCACGCCCGTGCCCTCGGCATGGCGCACGGCGCGCGCCACCGCCTCATGCGCGTCGCGGAAGGGCAGGCCCTTTTTCACCAGGTAGTCGGCGAGATCGGTGGCGGTGGCGAAGCCCTGCAGCGCCGCCCCGCGCATGGCGTCGGCGTTCACTTCCAGCCCCGCCACCAGCTCGGCGAAAATGGCCAGGGTGTCGCGCAGCGTGTCGGCGGTGTCGAACAGTGGCTCCTTGTCCTCCTGGTTGTCCTTGTTGTAGGCGAGCGGCTGGCCCTTCATCAGGGTGAGCAGCGCCATCAGGTGGCCGAACACCCGGCCGCTCTTGCCGCGCGCCAGCTCGGGCACGTCGGGGTTCTTTTTCTGCGGCATGATGGACGAGCCGGTGCAGAAGCGGTCAGGCAGGGTGATGAAGCCGAAGCGCGGATTCACCCACAGGATGAGCTCCTCGCACAGCCGCGAGATGTGCACCATGATGAGCGAGGCCGCGGCGCAGAACTCGATGGCGAAGTCGCGGTCGGACACGGCGTCCAGCGAGTTGGCCGACACGGCGTCGAAACCCAGCTCCCGGGCCACCAGCTCGCGGCGGATGGGGAAGGACGTGCCGGCCAGCGCCGCCGAGCCCAGCGGCAGCACGTTCATGCGCCGCCGGCAGTCGGCCAGGCGCGTGCGGTCGCGCCCGAACATCTCGAAGTAGGCCAGCATGTGATGGCCGAAGGTCACCGGCTGCGCCACCTGCAGGTGGGTGAAGCCCGGCATGATGGTGGCCGCGTGCTTTTCCGCCTGCGCGGCCAGCGCGCCTTGCAGGCCGGCCAGCAGTTCCATGAGGCCGTCGATCTCGTCGCGCAGCCACAGGCGCACGTCGGTGGCCACCTGGTCGTTGCGCGAACGCGCCGTATGCAGGCGCTTGCCGGCGTCGCCCACCAGCGCGGTGAGCCGGCGCTCGATGTTGAGATGCACGTCCTCGGCGTCCAGCGACCACTCGAAGCGCCCGTCGGCGATTTCCTTCGCGACGGCGGCGAGGCCCGACTCGATGCGCTTCAGGTCGGCCGCGGACAGGATGCCGCAAGCCCTGAGCATGCGCGCGTGCGCCAGCGACCCGCGGATGTCCTGCGCGGCCATGCGCTGGTCGAAGCCCACCGAGGCGGTGTAGCGCTTGACGCGCTCGGACACGGCCTCGCTGAAGCGGCCCGACCAGGCGGCTGGCGTGGACTTGCGCGGGCGGCGTGAGGGCTTGGCGGCCATGTAAAATGTCGAGCGGAGCGTTGGCAAAAGCGGTTGTAAACGCGGGGCTAAAGCGCGCTGCAAACCAGCGGGAATTGAATCGGATTCGTTCGCACGAACGTGGATACCGGCAAAGCGCCAGCGGCGCAAAGTATAAGGCAAAACCTCCATCGCGACGCCCTGCCCGACTTCCGCAACGTGGGCGTGGTGGTGCGTGTCATGCTGTTCGTCAACTGCGGCGCGCTGGCCGCCGCCGCCGCGCAGGCGCGCAGCGTGGCCGAATGGATGGACCGCTTCACCTTCATCAGCGCCTGGATGGAACCGGCGCTGCTCGGCAGCGCCGTGGTGCTGTACCTGGCCGCCTCCACGCTGCTGCGCCTGCCCTACCTGGCCGGCGCCGCCACGGTGCTGGTGCTGGCGGTGGTGGTGAGCCTGGCCACGCTGTTCGCCCAGGATGCCATCATGTCGCGCCCCAGCACGGGGTACCCCGTGCAGGCCGGCTGGACGGCGTTCGCGGCCGTGGTGCTGCTGGGCTACTTCCGCCTGCGCAACCGCGCCTTCTCGCCCGCGCTGTCCGACGCCCGCCTCCAGGCCCTGCAGGCGCGCATCCGGCCGCACTTCCTGTTCAACAGCATCAACGCCGTGCTGCTGCTCATGCGCCGCGACGCGGCGCGCGCCGAGACGGCACTGGAAGACCTGGCCGAGCTGTTCCGCAGCCTCATGGCCGACAACCGTTCCCTGACCAGCTTCGGCGAAGAGGTCGCGCTTACGCGCCGCTACCTCGCGCTGGAGCAGTTGCGCCTGGGCGAGCGCCTGTCCGTGGACTGGCAGATCGACCCGGCCTGCGAAGCCGGCGCCGTGCCCCCGCTGCTGTTGCAGCCCCTGGTGGAGAACGCGGTGTACCACGGCATCGAACCCGGCCTCGCCTCCGGCCGGGTGGACATCCATGCGCGCCTGGCGGGCGAGCACATGCGCATCGTGATTTCCAATCCCTACCACCCCGAGCACCAGCACCGCCAGGGCAACCGCATGGCGCTGGCCAACATCCGCGAACGGCTGGCGCTGCACTTCGACATGGACGCGCAGATGGACACGGAGATCGCGGATGGGCGCTTTTTCATCCGCATGCGGCTGCCCTTCCGCAAGGCCAAGCCCGCGAGCAGGGCGCTGGCGGCGTGAACGGCATGAACAGCATGAACGGCATGAACAGCACATGAGCGCCACGGCCCACCATCGCGTGCTCATCGTGGACGACGAGCCCCTTGCGCGCGAGCGCATGAAGCAGTTGCTGGACGACTGCCGCGCCGAGGCGCCGCACGTGCTGGCGGGCGAAGCCGCCAACGGCGTCGAAGCACTGGACATGCTGGCCCAGGCCGCCCCCGACATCGTGCTGGTGGACGTGCAGATGCCGGGCATGAGCGGCATCGAGTTCGCGCGCCACGCGCAGCTCCTGGACCGGCCGCCGGCCATTGTGTTCATCACCGCGCACGACCAGTTCGCCGTCCAGGCCTTCGAGGTCAACGCCGTCGATTACCTGCTGAAACCGGTGCGGGCCGCGCGGCTGGCCGCGGCGCTGGCCAAGGCCGGCTCGGCGGTGCGCCAGGCGAATGCCGCGTTCGGGCGCCTGGACGCGCAGCCGCGGCGCTTTTTCAGCGTGTCGGAGCGCGGGCGCATCCGGCTGGTGGCGGTGAGCGACGTGATTTTCATGCGCTCCGAGCAGAAGTACGTCGAGCTGCACACCCGCGACCGGGAATACCTGGTCGAGGAATCCCTGACCGGCATCGAAGAGGAATTCCAGGGCGTCTTCATCCGCATCCATCGCAACTGCCTGGTGGCGCGCCGCCTCATCCGCGGCGTTGAAAAGGGCGGCGTTGAAAAGGGCGGCGTGGAGAAGAGCGGCGTGGAGAAGGGCGCAGCGGACAAGGGCGCTGCGCCGGTCGGCCCTGTCGAGGCGGGCGAGGGCGCCGAGGCCAGCGAAGGCTGGTTGTTGCTGCTCGAGGGCTGCGCAGACAAGCTGCCCGTCAGCCGCCGCCAGTGGCCCTCGGTGAAGGCGCTTCTCAAGGCATGATGGAAAGCATGAAAAGACCTCCGACAAAACTGGTCATCGCCTCGCGCGAAAGCCGCCTTGCCCTCTGGCAGTCCGAGCACGTGCGCGCCCAGTTG
>DATNCF010000662.1:0-3057 GCA_035571675.1 Burkholderiales bacterium
GCCTGCAGGGCTCAGGGAAGACCACCACCACGGGCAAGCTGGCCAAGCTGCTGTCAGAAGATTTCAAGAAAAAGCCGCTGCTGGTGTCCTGCGACGTGTACCGGCCCGCGGCCATCGACCAGTTGAAAACCCTGGCCGCCCAGACCGGCACGGCGTTCTTCCCTTCCGACCCCTCGCAGAAGCCCGTCGATATTGCCCGCGCGGCGCTGGAATTCGCGCGCACGCATTACAACGACGTGCTCATTGTCGATACGGCTGGCCGCCTCGCCATCGACGAGGCCATGATGAAGGAGATCGCCGAGCTGCACGCCGCGGTGAAGCCCGCCGAGACCCTGTTCGTGGTGGATTCCATGCAGGGCCAGGACGCGGTGAACGTGGCGCGGGCCTTCAACGAGGCGCTGCCGCTCACCGGCGTGGTGCTCACCAAGCTGGACGGCGACGCCCGCGGCGGCGCGGCCCTGTCCGTGCGCCAGGTCACAGGCAAGCCCATCAAGTTCGTGGGCACGGGCGAAAAGCTCGCCGGCATCGAGCCCTTCCACCCCGAGCGCATGGCCTCGCGCATCCTGGGCATGGGCGACGTGCTGTCGCTGGTGGAAGAAGCGCGCAAGACCATCGACGTGGACGACGCGCGCAAGATGGCCGAGAAGCTCAAAAAGGGCAAGGGCTTCGACCTCGAGGACTTCCGCCAGCAAATCGCCCAGATGAAGAAAATGGGCGGAGTCTCGGCGCTGCTGGACAAGCTGCCCGCCCAGTTCGCCCAGGCCGCGGCCAATCCCCAGCTCGGCGACCAGCAGATCCGCCGCCTGGAGGGCATCATCTGCTCCATGACCCCGGGCGAACGCGCCCGCCCCGAGCTCATCAAGGCCTCGCGCAAGCGCCGCATCGCGGCCGGCGCCGGGACCACGGTCCAGGAGGTCAACCGGCTGCTGAACCAGTTCGACCAGATGCGTACCATGATGAAAACACTGCAAAAAGGCGGGTTGGCGAAGATGATGCGGGGCATGAAGGGCTTGATGCCCGGAATGAGGTAGGGGCCTGTTTTCGCGCCATTTTCTCGTTGCCCACTCCCCAACCCCTCTCCCGGGGGGAGAGGGGCTAAATCTCGCGGGTTTTCACCCTTCTCCCCAGGGAGAAGGGCCGGGGATGAGGGGAGCCGAATTTAAGGCGCTAAAAATCTGACTCGGTTGCCAAAACGCGCTAAATCTATGTAAAATCGTCGTCTTTTTGCAATTTGCGGGGCGCGATTCTGTTTTGCGCTTGACCCTTTCCAACCAATTGAGTTTCTGGGGACCCAATCAATGGTCGTCATTCGTTTAGCCCGCGGCGGCGCTTCCAAGCGGCCTTTCTACAACGTGGTGGTTGCCGATTCGCGCAAGGCCGCCAGCGGCCGTTTCATTGAGCGCCTGGGCTTCCTGGACACCAAGGCGCCCGAAGGGCGCGAGAAGTTCCGTGTCGCCACCGACCGCCTGGCCTTCTGGCAGGGCAAGGGCGCCAAGCTCTCGCCCACCGTGGCCCGTCTGGTGAAGCAGTACAAGGGCGCCGCGCCTGCAACTGAAAAAGCGGCTGCGTAAGTACGTCATCGGCAGGAGGCCACGTTGGCCGATCCCGCCAGGCTGATTGCAATCGGGAAAATCCTCGCGCCCTTCGGCGTGAAGGGCTGGGTGAAGGTCGAGCCGTATACCGAGTCTCCCGAGAGCTTCCAGCGCTTCAAGGAATGGCGCATAGGACGGGGTGAACCTGGGCCGGGCTGGAAGCAGGTCAAGGTGGCCGAAAGCAGGACCCACAGCGGCACCGTGGTAGCGAGGCTGGCAGGATGCGAGGACCGGGACGCGGCGCTGGAATACAGCGGCCTGGAAGCGGCAGTACCGAGATCGGAACTGCCCAAGCCCAAGAAGGGCGAGGTTTATCAGGCCGACATGATCGGCCTGGAAGTCAGGAACAAGGAGAACGAGGTGCTGGGCAAGGTAGCCGGCCTGTTCTCCAACGGAGCACACGAAGTACTGCGTATAGCCAAGGACGACGGGAGCGAGCAACTGATCCCGATGGTCCCATCGGTACTCGATAAAATCGACTTGGACGCCGGAACTGTCCGTGTGGACTGGGGCAGCGACTGGTAGAAGGCAACTACGGGGCAGGGCGCTGAAGTCCGCCGGGCTCGAATGGCTTAAATGCGGTATCTGGGATGATGGCTTGTGATCAGATTTGATTGCATAACGCTGTTTCCCGAAATGTTCGCCGCCGTGGCCGACCACGGCATCACGCGGCGAGCAAAAGAAGAAGGTGTTTGGGAACTGGGGCTGTGGAACCCGCGCCAGTTCACCACGGACAATTACCGCACCGTGGACGACCGGCCCTTCGGGGGCGGACCGGGCATGGTGATGCTGGCAGAGCCCTTGCGGCAGGCCATTGCCGCTGCCAAAGCCGCAGCGGCGGGCGAGGCCAGGGTGTTGCATCTCTCGCCGCAAGGCAGGGTGCTGGACCATGCGGCGGTAGTCGCGATGGCCAAGGAAGCAAGGCTGGTGCTGTTGTGCGGCCGCTACGAAGGCGTCGACGAGCGGTTGATTCGGCGGCAGGTGGATGAAGAAGTGTCGATCGGCGACTACGTGCTGTCCGGCGGCGAGTTGGCCGCCATGGTGCTGATCGACGCGGTGGTCAGGCAGTTGCCGGGCGTGCTCGGCGATGCGCAGTCGGCGATGCAGGATTCCTTCGCGCGCAGCGAAGGGCTGCTGGATTGCCCGCATTACACGCGGCCGGAAGTGTGGGACGGCGAAGGCGTGCCGGCGGTGCTGATGTCGGGGCACCATGCCCAGATCGAGCGCTGGCGCCTGAAGCAGGCGCTGGGCAGGACCTGGCAGCGCAGGCCGGAGTTATTGAAACAGCGCGGGTTGAGTCCCGAGGAAGAGAAACTGCTGGAGGAATTCCGGCAGGAGCAGCAAGGCAACAAGTGACAGAACAGAGTCGGGTCCTGGTTCCCGATAGAACACCACTGAAAATTGATGGAGTAATGATGAATCTCATCCAGACCATAGAACAGGAAGAAATCAGCCGCCTGGGCAA
>DATNCF010000663.1:0-6304 GCA_035571675.1 Burkholderiales bacterium
GGCTCCCCTCATCCCCGGCCCTTCTCCCTGGGGAGAAGGGTGAGAAGGCGCTGCTAACTCCCGCGGTGCCACAGGGCAGGACTAGCCCCTCTCCCCCCGGGAGAGGGGTTGGGGAGAGGGTCACGTAAATCGGGAACCCTATGCCCCGGGCGTCCAAATCCGGGATTTTTCCCCGGCCAATTCGAGCATGAGCTCGTTGATGCGTTTCACAAACGAGGCCGGGTCTTCCAATGTGCCGCCCTCTGCCAATAACGCCTGGTCGAACAGGACATGCGCCCAATCCGCGAAGCGGGCTGAAGGCACCCCTCCCTCCCCAATTTCATCATTCAATCTAAGGACTAATGCATGTTCTGGATTTATTTCGAGTATGGGCTTCGCTTCCGGTACTTTCTGCCCCGCGGCCTTCAGTATGCGCGCCAGGTTGCCGCCCATGTCCATCTCATCGGCTACCAGGCACGACGGGGAATCGGTCAGGCGCGAGGACACGCGCACGTCCTTGGCCTCGGCTTGCAGCACTTCCTTCAGCTTGGATACCAGGCCGGCCACTTTGCTGGCCGCTTCTTCCTGCTTCTTCCTTTCTTCCTCGCCCGCGAGCTTGTCCAGGTCGAGGTCGCCGCGCGCCACTGAAACCAGCTGCTTGCCGCCGAATTCAGGCAGGTGGGCCACCATCCACTCGTCCACTCTTTCCCACAGCAGCAGCACTTCCACGCCGCGCTTGCGGAAGGCCTCCAGGTGCGGGCTGTTCCTGGCGGCTAGGAAGCTGTCGGCGGTGACGTAGTAAATCTTGTCCTGGCCGGGCTTGAGCCGGCCGATGTAGTCGGCCAGCGAAACGGTCTGCTCCTCCTTGTCCGATTGGGTGGTGGAAAAGCGCAGCAGCCCCGCGATGCGTTCCCTGTTGGCCGAGTCCTCGCCGATGCCCTCTTTCAGCACCCGGCCGAACTCCTTCCAGAAGGTGGCGTATTTTTCCTGCTGGTTCGCGGCCAGGTCTTCCAGCAGCGACAATACTTTCTTGGTGCTGCCCGAGCGGATGGCGTCCACGTCCTTGTTGGACTGCAGCAGCTCGCGCGACACGTTGAGCGGCAGGTCGTTGGAGTCGATCACGCCGCGCACGAAGCGCAGGTAGGCGGGCATCAGGTTCTCGGCGTCGTCCATGATGAACACGCGCCGCACGTACAGCTTGATGCCGGTGCGGTGCTGGCGGTCCCACAGGTCGAAGGGCGCGCGCGCCGGGATGTACAGGAGCTGGGTGTATTCCTGCCGGCCCTCGACGCGGCTGTGCGTCCAGGCGAGCGGCGGGTCGAAGTCGTGGCCCACGTGCTTGTAAAACTCCTGGTACTGCTCGTCGGTGATCTCCGAGCGCGGCCGCGCCCACAGCGCGCTGGCCTGGTTGACCGTGGCCTCCAGGCCCGTGCCCACCATTTCCTTCTTCTCGTCGCTCCATTCCAGCTTCTGCATGACGATGGGAATGGCGATGTGGTCGGAGTAGCGCCGGATCAGGCCCTGCAGGCGCATGTCGTCGAGGAACTCGTCCTCGCCCTCGCGCAGGTGCAGCACGATGTCGGTGCCGCGCGTGGCCTTCTCGATCTGCTCCACGGTGTAGTCGCCCAGCCCCGCCGACTCCCAGCGCACCGCCTCGGTGGCCGGCGCCCCGGCGCGGCGCGTCACCAGCGTCACGCGGTCGGCCACGATGAAGGCGGAGTAGAACCCCACGCCGAACTGGCCGATGAGGTGGGCGTCCCGGGCCTGGTCGCCCGACAGGGACTGAAAGAATTCCCGCGTGCCCGACTTGGCAATGGTGCCGATGTTGGCGATCACCTCCTCGCGCGACATGCCGATGCCGTTGTCGGAAATGGTCACGGTGCGGGCCTGCTTGTCGAAGGCGACGCGGATTTTCAGCTCCGTATCCGCGCCCAGCAGGTCGGGCTTGGACAGCGCCTCGAAGCGCAGCTTGTCGGCCGCGTCCGAGGCGTTGGAAATCAGCTCGCGCAGGAAGATTTCCTTGTTGCTGTACAGGGAGTGGATCATGAGGTGAAGCAGTTGCTTCACCTCGGCCTGGAAGCCCAGGGTCTCGCGGGCGGCGCTGTTCACGCCGGGTGTGGTGGTCTCGGCCATCGTCTTCCTCGTTCTGAATCTTGGATCGGTGCGGGCGGGCCCGGTCCGGGCCGGCCGCCTTTGCGACACCAGGTGCGACACGCCTGTGCGACATGGGGTCGGCGACAGGGGCTTTCAAGCCGTTCGGACTACCCGCCGCCCGGTCGAGTGGCCTGCCGGGCGCGTGATGCCCGACCTCAATTGTGCCATGCAGCAAGCCCGACCCTGAAACGAATGAGTAAGATGGCGGTCCGAACCGCATTCAACTCCCTTTGCGCTCCATGCCGCTTTCCAGACTCGCCGCCGTTCGTTCATGCGCCCTGGCGCTCATCCTGGCCGGGATGACGTCCCTTTCGCTTGGCGCCAACGCGCCGGCCGCGGCCCCCGGCGCCACCAAGGATTCCAAACCGGCCGTGACCGGGCTGGCGGCGGACGCGGTCTCCGCACCCGCTGTGCCGGCCGGCGTGTCTCGGGTCACCAGCGTGGAAGGCATCACCGAATACCGCCTGGCCAACGGCCTGCAGGTGCTGCTGCTGCCCGACCCCAGCGTGGACACGGCCACGGTGGCCATCACCTACCGGGTGGGCTCGCGCAACGAAGGCTATGGCGAGTCCGGCATGGCGCACCTGCTCGAGCACATGCTGTTCAAGGGCTCGCCCCGCCACCGCGATGTCAAGGGCGAAATTCAGGCCCGCGGCGCGCGCTTCAACGGCAGCACCTCCA
Source organism: Burkholderiales bacterium (assembly GCA_035571675.1). GTDB lineage: Bacteria > Pseudomonadota > Gammaproteobacteria > Burkholderiales > SG8-39 > CAIYPG01. The sequence continues at coordinate 2,815 of DATNCF010000663.1, forward strand.
ACGACCGCACCAACTACTACGAGACCTTCCCCGCCTCCGAGGCCAACCTCTCCTGGGCCATCGACCTCGAGGCCGACCGCATGCTGCACTCCTTCGTGGCGAAGAAGGACCTCGACTCGGAAATGACCGTGGTGAGGAACGAATTCGAATCCGGGGAGAACAGCCCCTACGGCATCCTGCGCGAGCGCGTGGCCGCCACCGCCTACCTGTGGCACGGCTACGGCCGCGCCATCATCGGCGCGCGCTCCGACATCGAGAACGTGCCCATCGAGCGCCTGCAGGCCTTCTACCGCCTGTACTACCAGCCCGACAACGCCACGCTGGTCATCGCCGGCCGCTTCGATCCCGCCACGGCCCTTAAGCTGGTGGCGCAGCATTTCGGCCCCATGCCCCGCCCTGCGCGCGCGCTGCCCGCCACCTACACCGTGGAGCCCACCCAGGACGGCGAGCGCACGGTAAGCCTGCGCCGCGTGGGCGACGTGCAGCTGGTGAGCGCGCTGTACCACATTCCGCCCGGCCCCGATCCCGAATACGCCGCCGTGGACGTGTTGGTGGAGTTGCTCTCCAACGTGCCCACCGGGCGCCTGCAGAAGGCGCTGGTGGTGCCGGGCAAGGCCAGCTTTGTGTTCGGCAGCGAGCGCCAGTTGCGCGAGGCCGGCTATGCCTACTTCGGCGCCAGCGTGCCGCAAAGCCTGCCGCTGGACGCGGCGCGCGCCACGCTGCTTGCCACGCTGGAGGGGTTTGCCGCCAACCCGGTGACCGAAGAAGAAGTGCAGCGCGCCCGCACGCGCCTGCTCAATGAAACGGAAATGCTCCTGGCCGACTCGCGCGCCCTGGCCCTGGCCCTGTCCGAGACCATCGCCATGGGCGACTGGCGCATGCTGTTCCTGCACCGCGACCGCCTGAAGAAAGTCACGGCCGAGGAGGTGCAGCGCGCCGCGCTGCGCTACCTCAAGACCTCCAACCGCACCGTGGGCGAGTTCATTCCCACGCAGTCGCCCGACCGCGCCGAGATTCCGCCCGTGCCGGACGTGGCGGCCATGCTGCAGGGCTACCGCGGCGACACGGCCACGGCCCAGGGCGAGGCCTTCGACCCCACCCCGGCCAACATCGAGGCGCGCACCCGGCGCGTCACCCTGCCCAACGGCATGACGCTCGCGCTCATGCCCAAGAAGACGCGCGGCGGCACGGTGGTGGCCGACATCGGCCTGCGCTGGGGCGACGAGCAGTCCAAGCGCGGCCGCGCCACGGCCTGCGGCATGGCCAGCGCCATGCTGATGCGCGGCACCGAGTTCCACAATCGCGAGCAGCTGGCCAACGAGTTCACGCGGCTGAAGGCCAGCGTGGGGGTGGGCACCGAAGGCGGCTCCATCGAGACCGTGCGCGACAGCCTGCCGGCGGCGCTGCGCCTGGTGGCCGAAGTGCTGCGCCATCCCGCCTTTGCCGAATCCGAATTCCAGCAATTGCGGCTGTCGTCACTCGCCTCCATCGAAAGCCAGAAAAGCGAGCCGGGCGCGCTGGCCGGACTGGCGCTGCGCCGCCACCTCGAGCCCTTTCCCGCCGAGCACTGGTACTACAACGCCACGCCGGAGGAGCGCATAACGCGCCTGAAAAACCTCACCCTGGACGAAGTGAAGCAGTGCTACCGCGACTTCATCGGCGCCTCGCATGCCGAGATGGCCGTGGTGGGCGACTTCGACCCCGACGAGATCACGCGCCTGGCCGGCGAGTTGTTCGGCGACTGGAAAACCCCGGCGCCCTACGCGCGCATCGCCGTTCCCTACCGCAGCGTGGCCGGCATGGACCACCTCATCGAGACCCCCGACAAGGCCAACGCCGTGCTGCGCGGGGGCATGGCCGTGCCCATCCGCGACGACGATCCCGATTACCCGGCGCTGGTGCTGGCCAACTACCTGCTGGGGGGCAACTCGGCGGCGCGCCTGTCGGCGCGCATCCGCGAGCAGGCCGGGCTGTCCTACAGCGTGGGCTCGTCCATGACCGCAAGCAGCTTCGACCGCCGGGGCGAGTTCAGCGTGTTCGCCATCTACGCGCCGCAGAACCGCGCGCGGGTGGACGGCATGGTGAAAGAGGAACTGCGCCGCGCCCTCACCGAGGGCTTCACGCGCGAGGAAGTGGAAACCGGCAAGAAGGGCCTGCTGCAGGCCCGCCAGGTGGCCCGCAACTCCGACAGCGGGCTGGCCGGCCGCCTGCTCACCTACCTGGTCATCGGCCGCACCATGGCCTGGGACCAGCAGCTCGAAAAACGCATCGCCGAACTCACGCCCCAGGAAATGCTCGACACCATGCGCAAGTATTGGTCACTGGATCGCTACTCAGTGGTGGAGGCCGGGGACTTCAAGTCATCAGTGGCCGCTGCAGGAAGCTCAGGCTCTTCAAACGCGAACAACGTGCGCTGACGTTGTTAACTGGCTGGGTTCCGCTCCCTTCTCCCTCCGGGAGAAGGGCCGGGGATGAGGGTAACGAGAAGAAAATACCGAAACCCTTGATGCCCTATCTATTATTGTAGGTTCTCGTAGCGGATTTCGAGCACCTCCAGCTCGTCCACCGCCGCAGGCGTACGCAAGGTCACTGTGTCTCCTTCGCGTGACTTCAGCAGTGCCCGTGCCACCGGCGACACCCATGAAATGCGCCCACGCGCCGGGTCGACCTCGTCCACGCCCACGATGCTCACGGTGCGCTCCTGCCCGGCGCGGTCGGCGTAGGTCACCGTGGCGCCGAAGAACACGCGCTCCTGGTCCTGGTCGCGCGGGTCCACCACCTCGGCGATTTCCAGGCGCTTCATGAGATACCGGATTCGCCGGTCGATTTCCCGCAGCCGGCGCTTGCCGTAGATGTAGTCGCCGTTTTCCGAGCGGTCGCCGTTGGACGCCGCCCACGAAACCGTGCGCACTATTTCCGGCCTTTCGCGCTCCACCAGGGCCTTGAGCTCGCTTTTCAGGCGCTGGTAACCCGCTGGCGTGATATAGTTTTTCGCGCCCGCGGGGATGGCGGGCGTTGTGGCGGAAAAAGCGTGTTCCGGGGCTTCGAGGTCCTCGCCCTCGGGCTCGCGCGTGAAGGCTTTGCTCATCAGGAAATTATAGTCCACGCCCAAGGCCGCGGCCGGGCGATGGAGCAATCGGGAGGCTGCATGCAGATCAGCAATCGCGTCCGCGAAATGGCGCTGTTCATTCTGGTCGGGATCACGGCCGTCATGGCCAACCTGCCCCAGGCCTGGCTGGACCAGTTGAGCATCAACCGCACCTATCTGCTGGCCATTCTCGGCCTGCTGGTGTTCATCGGCCTGTTCCTGTTCCTCAAGTTCCAGTTCTTCATCCTGGTGGTGCTGCTGGTCGTGGGCGCGAACATTCCCGGCGAAGTGGCTTCGTCGCTGGGCATCTCCACTCTGCCGCTCATCATCGCCATGGCCGCCATGGTGGGCATCTCCCTGATCAACTACGTGGTGGACCTGCTGCCCACGGGGCTGGAGGAA
>DATNCF010000664.1:0-3396 GCA_035571675.1 Burkholderiales bacterium
CAGCACCTTCTTGCCGATGTCCTTCGCCGCGGCATAGAACTGCCCGCTCATCAGCTGCGCCAGGTAGCGGTTCAGCGCGCCCACCGGCGGGCTGATCGACATGTCGTTGTCGTTGAGGATCACGAGCAGGTCGCATTCGGCCACGCCCGCGTTGTTCAGCGCCTCGAAGGCCTGGCCCGCGCTCATGGCGCCGTCGCCGATGATCGCCACGGCCTTGCGGTTCTCGCCCTTTTGCCGCGCTGCCAGCGCCATGCCCAGGGCTGCGGAAATGCTGGTCGACGAATGCGCGGTACCGAAGGCGTCGTATTCGCTTTCACCGCGCTGCGGAAAGCCCGACAAGCCGCCGAGCTGGCGCAACGTGCCCATGCGACCGCGCCGGCCGGTAAGGATCTTGTGCGGATAGGTCTGGTGCCCCACGTCCCATACCAGCCGGTCGTAAGGCGTGTTGAAAACGTAATGCAGCGCGATGGTCAGCTCCACGGTGCCCAGGTTGGAGCTGAGATGGCCGCCGGTGCGGGCCACGCTGTCGAGCAGGAACGCCCGCAGCTCGTCGGCCAGCGTACTGAGCTGGGCACGCGGCAGCTTGCGCAGGTCCGCAGGGTCGTTGATCGTTTCTAGCAAGGAGACCATCGGTTGAGATTTTCTTGAGATTTTCTTCAGTTGTCCCGGTTCACCACCATGATGGCCAGTGCGTGTAAAGCCTGTGTGTCGCGCAAGCCGGTGGCGGCCAGCGCCGCCAGCGCCTGCGCCAGCAGCTCCTGCGCGAATGCGGCCGAGCGCTCCAGGCCGAGCAGCGCGACATAAGTCGGCTTGTCCTGCGCCGCGTCCTTGCCCGCCGTCTTGCCCAGCGTGGCCGAGTCGGCGGTCACGTCCAGGATGTCGTCGATCACCTGGAACGCCAGGCCGACGGCCTCACCATAGGCGGCCAGCGCCGATTGCGCGGTCGCATTCGAGACGCCGCAGGCCGCGCCCATCAGCACGCTGGCCTGCAGCAGCGCGCCGGTCTTGCGCACGTGCATCTCGCGCAGCTGCGCTTCACTGAGCGAGCGGCCGACGCTCGCGAGGTCGATGGCCTGGCCGCCGGCCATCCCGGCGTGCCCCGCTGACCGCGCGAGCAGCCGGCACAGGGCCGCCTGTACCGCCGCCGGCACGGCTGCGCCGTCGGGTGCGAGCAATTCGAACGCCAGCGCCTGCAACGCGTCGCCCGCGAGCAGCGCCTGGGCCTGGCCGTACTTGACATGCACCGTCGGTTTGCCGCGCCGCAGGACGTCGTTGTCCATGCAGGGCATGTCGTCGTGCACCAGGGAATAGGCATGAATCAGTTCGACCGCGCAAGCCGCGCGCAGCGCCGCTTCTTCATTGCCGTCGACCGCTTCGCTGGCCGCCAACACCAGCAGCGGCCGCAGCCGCTTGCCACCGTCGAGGACGGCGTAGCGCATCGCGTCGCCCAGGCCGGCCGGCGCATCGGCCACGACCCAGTCGGACAGCGCGCGCTCCACGCGATCCAGCCGCTGCGCGCTCCAGGCCTGCAAATCGAACGTGGCCCCGCCCACGCCGGCGGCCACGGCCGCTGCGCTGCCCCCCGAGGAGGCTTGCGCGCCTTGGGGCGGCCCGGCGTCGCGGCTCACTGTTGCGTCCACGGCTTGAGCGTGCCTTCGTCGAGCACCTTGATCTGGTCTTCCACCGCTTGCAATTTGTCGCGGCAGAATTGGAGCAGCTGGGCGCCACGCTGGTATCCGGTCAGCAGCTGTTCCAGCGGCAACTGACCCGACTCGATCAGGCCAACGAGCTGGTCCAGCTCTTCCAGCGCGGCTTCATAGCTGGCGGGGGTTTTGAAAGGGACCTCGGACATGTTCGACTGCGGTTGGCGAAAAGTGCCAATTCTAGGCGGTGCGGCCGGGCTGTTCAGGGGAGCTCTCCCCACTCGCGCCGGCCGCGCTGCCGATACCCCGCCGCGGGACGGCAAATAGAGACCCGGGGGGTACAATTGCCCTCCCTTCATCCGGCGTCACACCGGTTTTCCCCTTTCCCCGATTTCTTTCCCGCGCCAATCCACGGAAAACGCGCTTACCCTGCCCCTTCATAGGGGGAGTCTCTAGGTCAGGTCACCATGTCTGATTTAAGTCTTCAACTGCAGCAGGCCGCAAGCCAACTACCAGTTTCCAGCTACTTCGACGAGGCGCTCTACCAGCGCGAGATCGAACTATTGTTTAAACGCGGACCCCGATATGTGGGGCACCAGCTGGCCGTTCCCAACGAAGGCGACTACTACGCCCTGCCCCAGGAAGGGGCGGGGCGCGCGTTGCTGCGCACGCCGCGCGGGGTGGAACTGATCTCCAACGTCTGCCGGCATCGCCAGGCGCTGATCCTGAAGGACCGCGGATCGATCCGGCCGAACGCGTCTGCGAGCGGCAACATCGTGTGCTCGCTGCACCGCTGGACCTATAGTGGCGGCAACCGCAGCCCGGCCGGCGTGCTGCTGGGCGCGCCTCATTTCCCGCAGGACCCTTGCCTTGATCTCAAGAACTATCCGCTGCAGGAATGGAACGGGCTGTTGTTCGAAGCGCGGCCGGGCTGCCCTGACATCGAGGCCGACCTTGCGGATATGGGTCCGCGCGCGGACCTCGACTTCACCGGGATGGTGCTCGACCGCGTGGAGATGCACGAGTGCAACTACAACTGGAAGAGCTTCATCGAGGTCTACCTGGAGGACTACCACGTCGGTCCCTTCCATCCCGGCCTGGGCAATATGGTGACTTGCGACGACCTGCGCTGGGAGTTCAAGGAAAACTATTCGGTGCAGACGGTGGGCGTGGCCAACCGGTTGGGCAAGGCCGGCAGCCCGGTGTACGAGCGCTGGCAAAACGCGCTGCTGCAATATCGGGGCGGCCGGCAGCCCAAGTACGGCGCGATCTGGCTGACCTACTATCCGCACATCATGGTCGAGTGGTACCCGCACGTTCTCACCGTGTCCACGCTGCACCCGATGGGTCCGCGCAAGACGATGAACATGGTGGAGTTCTATTACCCGGAGGAAATCTGGGCGTTCGAGCGTGAATTCGTGGAAGCCCAGCAGGCCGCCTACATGGAAACCTGTGTGGAAGACGATGAGATCGCCGAGCGTATGGACGCGGGCCGCAAGGCGCTCATGGACCGCGGCGACAACGAATTCGGCCCTTACCAGAGCCCGATGGAAGACGGCATGCAGCACTTCCACGAGTGGTACCGGCGGCAAATCAAGCAACCCGACTGATGCCCTCGTTTCCCGGCGGCAGGCACAGCGGAACGGTCGTGCCGCTGGACCGCGCCAACGTCGACACAGACGCGATTTTTCCCAAGCAGTACGGCCGCTCCACTGCGCGTAGCGGCTATGGGGCAGTCCTGTTCGACTCCTGG
>DATNCF010000665.1:0-9063 GCA_035571675.1 Burkholderiales bacterium
GTGGCCTCCAGCGGCAGCCGCATCGCCGTTCCGTTGCTGGCGCTGCAGCTCAAGGCCACGCCCTTCCAACTGGGCGCGGTGCTGTCCTGCTATGCCGTGCTGTCGATGCTCACCGGCGTGGTCATCGGGCGCTGGATCGACCGCGTCGGCGGCCGCCTGCCCACCCAGGTGGGCAGCGCCGCGCTGTGCCTGGGCCTGCTGCTGCCCTGGGCCTGGCCGTCGCTGCCAGCCCTGGCCCTCTGCGCCGCCTGCGTGGGCACCGGCATGTCCACCATCCTCATCAGCGTGCAGCACACCGCCGGGGCGCTGACCCAATCCTCCACCCGCCGCACCGGCCACTTCACCCTGCTCACCATCGCGCAGTCGGTGGCCATCCTGGTCAGCCCGCCCTCCATCGGCCTGGTCATCGACCACGTCGGCTACCGCTCGGCCTTCCTGGCCCTGGCCGGGGTGGCGGCGCTGCTGTTCGCGCTGGTGATGGCCACCAGCCGGCTGCTGCCCAACCACGCCAACCCCAAGCACAACGCCGGCCGAAACCTGAAGGAAGTGCTCGCGCATAAGCCGGTGCGCCGCGCGATCGCCACTTCCTCGCTGACCGCGGTGAGCTGGGAACTGCTGTATTTTTTCATTCCGCTGCACGGCGTGCACCTGGGATTGAACGCCTCCACCATCGGCCTGCTGTTCAGCTGCTTCTCGGTGGCGGTGATCGCCATACGCCTGGCCGTGCCGTGGATGTCGCGGCGCGCCAGCGAGTGGACGCTGGTGTCCATCGCGCTGGCCACGGCCGGGACCATGTTCCTCATCATGCCGTTCGCCAACAGCGCGCCGTGGATGATGGTCATGTGCGTGGTGCTCGGCTCGGGCATGGGCATCAGCCAGCCCATCACCATGTCCATTGTCTACGCGGCATCACCGCCGGGGCGGCAGGCCGAGGTGTTCGGCATACGCAACAGCACCATCAACCTGGTGCAGACCGCGGCGCCGCTGGCGCTCGGCACCCTGTCGGCCAGCATCGGGCTGACGACGGCGCTGTGGCCCTTCGCGGTGCTGCTGCTGTTCGGGGCACGCTTCGCCTACCGCAACAATGCCCGCAGGCCATCGGCGGCAGCCGGCGATGCCTGAGCGGCGCGTCGTGGCCGGCGCGTCAGCCCGCGGCTTTGTGCGCGTCTGTGCCTAAACGCTCGGCGAGCAGTTGACGCAGGACCCGCTTAACGCATCGACCACTTCGCCTTGGGCGCGGTGGCGCGGTCCACCTCGGCCGTACCGATGGGGTTGCCGATCTGGGTGTACTTGAGGGCGTTGAGCACGGCCCGCGAAGGCGGCGCGTCACGGCCTTCCCACACCGCCCGCACCGTGCCCGCGGTGGCCGCGGCCGGCTTGCGGGCAATGGTGGTGGCGAGTTCATGCGCCCGCGCCCAAAGCTGGTCGCGGGTGGTGATTTCGCTCACCAGCCCGATGCGCAGCGCCGTCTGCGGGCTGACGCGCTCGTCGTTGCCCATGAGCACGATGCGCATGATCTCTCCGTACGGAATGCGGCCGAGCATGCCGGTGGGCTCGCAGGCCGCCACCATGCCGAAGGTCACGTGCGGGTCGAAAAACGCCGCGTCGTCGGAGCAGATGACGATGTCGCTTTCGTGCAGCCAGTAGAAAGCGCCGCCGGCGAACAGGCCGTGGATGGCGCAGATCACCGGTTTCCAGACGCCGTTGGACTTTGGGCCGATATACGTGCTGGGGTCTTCGTGCGACCATGGATCGGGCGAGCCGCCGCCCCTGCCATGCCGGGTAAAGCCTTCGGTCACGTCCACACCCGTGCACCAGGCTCGCTCGCCGGCCGCCCGAAGCACGATGGCCTTGACCGACTCGTCCTCGCGCATGCCGCTCCAGATCGTGGCGAAGTCGAGGCACATCTGGTGGTTGAACGAATTCATGCGCTCGGGCCGGTTGAGCGTGATGGTGGCCACGCCCTCCGGCGATTGTTCGTAAAGCAGGGTTTCGTAGGTCATTGCGGCGTCCTCGTTCCTTTTAAGTTATGGCGGCTTGGGCAGTCCCGGCGCTAGTCTAGCTTCTGGCGCCGCACCCGGTCACGCAGCGCTTTTTCATGACCTTGCCCGAGGGCGCGGGGGCAGCGCGGCCCTCGCCGGCCTGGCCGTTGCTGGGCGAACACCGGCCGAGCGCCACGCCGGCGCGCCAAATCTTCACCCGGATAGGAGAGGACGGCCGGGCGTCAGCCCACGCCGCCGATGCCGAGGTCTTTCTTGACCGTTTCCAGCACCGGCCCGACGCGCCGCACCGAATCGCGGATTTTCTCCGCCGGAACGTCGAGCGTGCGGGACCAGAAATCCAGGGCCGCGGCGCTGGTTTCAATCTGCGTCGGGTCGGGCGGAACGTAGTCGTTGTGGGGAGCGGTCGGCATGTGCGTGAATCTCGTTCGCCGGCTCGATTACGCCTCAGGCCGCCAGCTTCTCGGCTTTGACGTTGAGCATTTCCAGGGCCGGCATCGACCCGAGCAGGGTCAGGGTGTGCTTCGCCAGCTCGCGCGGGACCCGCCCGGCGAGATGGGCGAAGCGGCCGGCGCCGTTGGGAAACACGTCGAAAATGCCGTAGTCGCCGTCGTCGGTGTGGATGGCGAACCAGGCCGTGGTGCCCAGTTCCTCGTCGACCAGCGGCTTGGCGCCGCGCAGAAACTCCTCCACCTCGGCCTCGTTCCCGGACTTGGCCTTGAAAGTGAGCAGCAGGCCCTTGGTGTCCCAGTCGGGCGGGCTGGTGGAGGGCAGCTTGTCGGCCAGCACCTCGGCCTTGTGAACGATGGGCGCGCTTTCGAACAGCTCGTCGGCGCGCTGCATGAGCTGCCCCGCCACACGGCCAGTGAGATGGGCGTCCCGGCCCTGCTCGTCGGCAAAGGCATCGAAAATACCGTACTCGCCGCGGCCGAAATGGACGGCGAACCAGGCGCGGGTGCCGTCCTCGGCCTGCACCAGCGGCAGGGCTGAACGCAGGAATTCCTCCACTTCGGCCTCTTTGCCCTTTTTCGATTTCAGACGAATCAACAGGCTCTGGCTGGTCATAGGGGGCCTCTCCGGCTAAGTGATCCGCCTATGAAAAACGGGAGCGAGGAATGCGTCTATAGGCACGGGGGCGCAAACGCCGTCGCGGCCGCGCGGCAGGGTGCCGCGACAAGCGCGGCGATTTGTCGCTGCTCGAGGAGGGCGTACTGTAGGACCCACCTTAGGACCCAGCGCCCCGAATTGGAGCACCTTGCGCGATGCGCGCCCCTCAGGGAGGCGTCACGGGTCTGGCTGACAGGGCCTTGCGCCCCTCGTTGGAAATGGTCAAACCCACCTGGCCGATCCAGTTGACAAATCCCAGGCCCGTGAGCTTGGCCGCGACGCCCAACGGAACCCCGCCCAGCGCGGACGCCTTGTCCGCCGCGGCGCTGATCTGGCGCAGCCATTCGAAATCGGCCGGTGTCAGTTGGTAGCCCATGGGCATCAAAAAGCAAGCATCAGGCCAGAGGAGGGCTTGCTACTCCGAGGGCGGACCTGGCGTTTCCGGCCAAGCGGTTAAGCCGATTCAGAAACACAAACGCTCGCGCGAGCGGGCGATTGCGTTGAACATGGTGCGACGGCCGGAATCGCCTCCTGGACCGCGGATTAGTCGCCCTTCACCGTGCCAGGCGATGCCTCCGGTTACCGTTCCAGCCCGTCTGATCGTTAAAAAACGTGAACTTACCTTGCGGCATGACCGGCTGCTTCCCCTTCAAAACGGCATCGGGGGGTCCGCGTATGTGACAACAGGACCTCTAAGTGCTGCCTCACGCAGAGGCGTAAAAGGGTCACCTGATTGGCCCCAAAGGTCAGGCCATTGACGCAAGGCTGCTACTTTCGTGGCGAATGGTGTTCGATGTGTACACCCCGCAAGTCCTGAGAGCACAGCTGATGGGGTCTCAGCAAATGTCGCCGGGCAATGTTGATCTTTTACAAAGCTCTTTTTTGCGGTGTTAATGGCTGGTGGGGTCTTGTCGTTCCTCAACACCCCGCGGCCGGGTGCCTGCGTCATCGAACATCCGCGCCAGTTGTGTGCCTAGGACTACCCTGCAGTGTGGGCACAGCAGCGTCATTGCGGAGTATGTGGATCCTCCGAGTTCCTCGCCCGCTTCGATACGGGTTATCACGAGTCGATCAACTAACGCACCGCATTTTGGACAAATTCCCGTCTGACTCATCCTGGTCCTCTTGATTGCACTCGGGTGCGCCCACGGCCCACGGGGGCGCTTTCCGAGCGGTCGCCGTGGCCCTTCATTCTGGGCCAATCGGCTCATCGTCATCGTTCCACCGGGCTTTGCGGGGAAGGAATTGTGCGGCAGTCTATCTCCACCCGAAAGCCGGTCGCGCCCAGAAGGCTACCATGCAGAAGAACTATCTATCCGAGCAACCCTTGCGCGGTATGGTCATGAACGAATTTGCTGCGCGCGAGGTGGTCAACCGGCTGAACGCGAGATTGACCCTTGGGCTGTTTTTACACGATGGGCATGATTGGGACTTCGAATTCACAATATTTCCCAACACGGATTTCTTGCGCATGGTCGGAGCCAGCGCTATCAAGGCAGTCCGGCAGCGATTCAATGCCGCCTGCGCCTAGACCGATTCGACAGCAGGTGTATGCTTTGCTGCCGCGTGACACGCGGCAAACGCATTCTGGTCGCAGAGCCTGTCGCAAAAGCATTGAGCCATTAGGCCGAAACGTCGACGCCATGACGCCACCAGCGCAGGATGAAGCCAAATGCAAGCCAGCCATTCCGAAGTTGCCTGCCTCACGCAAGCCGCGGTCCAAAGCGTCTTTTTCGCTATCGGTGCCACGCAGACCATGAAAAACCGGTTCCCTCTGCACACCATAACGGCGCTGGTGCAGCGCGGCCTCTTGCACCAGGATCACCTTGGCGGATTCACAATCACTCAAGCCGGCAGGGCCCTGCTCGGGCCGCGATAAGCCCGGCGCTTTCGATCCTTTCATTAACACATGGATCCCCTCAGCGAAGGCCAGCGCATCACCTTCGATGTCGTGACCGAACGTGGCAAACAGGCGGCCAGCAATCTAAAAGCCATATAAGGCATTTGCAGGCAAAAGAAGGCGACCTTCGGGTCGACTTTTTTGCCAGATTCAGACACCATTCAGGCTGACTGAGGCTCTGCCCTTTCACCGGATTTATTTGACTTACCCTGGAAAAAGGCGCAGCCTGTACGACACTTCTCGTTCTGGCTGACTTTCTTCAGCCACCGTCCCGACCCCGGGGCGATCTGCCCAATCTCTCCATCGCGATTAGTTGTCCGCGTCAAGCCGCTGAGTTGATGCGGATGCTCTCTTTTTTCGTCCTCCTGCGGAGGTGAAGTGGTCGCAGGTGCTTGTGAAGCTTTCACGGGCGAGGTATTCGGTATTGCTTCCCTTGAAGCAAACAAACCTGAGGAAGTGTCATGTCTTACCAACTTACATTGACGGATTTTGACTGGCTGAAAAAGATTAGCGCCGCAGCCGATGCTGACCGGGCGCTGGGCGGCGTTCCGCTCGGTGTCGCTGCCCGATTGACCGGCTTTCAGCTCGTGACTTGGATCAGCCAAAGCGGAATGACGATTTCCCGGATGGGCCGCGATGCTCTCGCAAGGACGGGGCCGCTCGCACCAATTTAGCTAAAGCATGAAAGCCGCGCTTGCCAGCAGCGAGAGGATGAAGAGTCCAGATGCTGAACCAAGCCCTGAAGCAGCAGTTGGGAACGAACGAAATCTGAATTGGACAAGGGTCCTCTCTCGTGTCAAGCCAACCGCCGCCGTCTCAAAAGGAACTCGATATGCAGTGGTGGGGACATAGCAAGACACACGGATGGGTGGTGCTCGATCGAGGCATACCCGGGAATATGCCGGGACCCGGGAAGGAGCTGCTGTTTTTCCGCTGCCGAGATTCGAAAACCTATGTCGAACAGCGCAAGAATTGGGACGTGCCGCTGTACCGCTTCGCGCCCAAATACATTGCTGGCCTGGGCAGCGACGACGCAGCGACCGCCGTCGCCGAACTGGAGGCCCTGAAGTCGCGCTGGCCGGAATTTGAGCGTCTTATCCGAACGGAGTACGACGCCAAAGACAGCGGAGGTCCTTCCAAGGACGCCGAGTAGTCTTGAATCGAGCACGATTACATGCGTCCGCATGATCTAGCGTGACGCCAAATGGCGAATTTCTTCGATTTCCCTTGCTAACGCCTGAATTCAATGAATCTTTGCTCACAAACCTCTGGAACGCCGGAATTGGGCGTATATAAAGAAACTCCATGTACGAACGACGCCCCCGTGCCACTGCTACACCGGATCGAATTCGGGAATTTGTGTACAACGCGATTCATACGGCACGACGGGCTCGAGGGATCTACGCTGTGGTTGACGTTCCGCAGCCGCTCTTCCAGGCGGACGATGTTGAAGGTTGCAATTGGCACATGAGGTCTTTAAGAGCCGCCGCGGGATACGAAGCGACTATACGGAAGGCCATCAATATGGCCCGCGCGAGATTCAATCTGACCGACTAAACGCAGCACAATCCACTTAATGGAATTCATTCACAAGAAGTTTGCCAATCAGAACATCGAGGCAGATGGCAAAAAGTTTTTCGACTGTGAATTCACTAACTGTGGGTTCCTATATTCCGGCGGGACCATTCCGATCTTTTGCCGATGCAAACTAAGTGACGATTGCTACTTCGAGTTTGCCGATTGCGCAGGCAATACGATCAACCTGTTGCAGACCCTTTGCAAAGACCCATTCTTCGGGCCGACAACGCGAGCAAACCTGGAGAATTTCGTGCGCCAGGCGAGGACAGGTGATTTCCTGCACTAGGATGCGACGGGGTAGCTCGGCACCTTGAAAGGCGACACGGAAGCAAAGGAAATCGTCGTTGCACCTGTCAGCGCGCGGTAAGCGCGCTCGACTTGTTCAACTCACGATGCTTTCTGCACTCGGATCGTATGGCTACTCCACGACAGCACGGCCGGTCGCGCGGATCGCGAAGTCCCAAGCGCAGCATGACCTGACCAGACTGTCAGGGCGCCAACGTGAACAAATGCGATTGCCCGCCTTACGCATAGAACATCAGCATGAGATAGGAAAAGAAGAGTACGAGATGTACAGCTCCAAGCAGCACGTTGGTGCGCACGCTCGAAAAGGTCAGGATGCTTAGGACCAGAGTTATCGCGAGCAAGGTGATGCCCGTGGGCTCAAGACCGAGGGTAATGCGGTCTCCATGAATCAGGCCGTAAACCAGGATGGATGGCGTCGTCAGGGCGATCGTCGCCAGAGCCGAGCCCATAAGAACGTTGACCGCGCGCTGAAGGTCATTAGATATAGCTGCCCTGAACCCTGCCCATGATTCCGGAGAAAGGACCAATAGCGCCAGGATGAAGCCAGCCAGCGCGGGAGGGGCGCCCCCCGATGCGATCATGAAGTTGATCGGAACCGAAAGCCCTCTGGAGATGGAAACAACGGGAATTATGTAGGCCACGAGCAAAACGCCGTGGACCCATGCCGCCCCCCTCACCGTAGCTGGCTTTGATCGGTCAATTTCCTCTGGATTTGGACTCCAGAAGAATGACTGATGGAGCGAGGTTTGCATGGCGAGAAAGACTCCATAGAGGGCGAGTGAAACAATCACAAAAAAAATCGCCTGGGGTGTGCTGAAGGTAGGGCCCGCCGAGGATTGGGTGAAGTTGGGAAGGACCAGAGTAATGACCGCCAGTGGCGCGATGACTGAAAGAAATGCCTGCGCCCCTTGCAGATTGAACGCCTGCTCCCGGTGCCTCAAGCCGCCGACCAGAAGACACAGCCCGACCATTCCGTTCAGCACGGTCATCACGACCGCGAACATTGAGTCACGGGCCAAGGTGGGGCCAAGCTTCGAACCTGACATGGCCGCAATGATGATCATGACTTCGATGCTTGTAACTGCCAGCGTCAGAATCAGGGTCCCAAATGGCTCGCCGAGCCTGCGCGCGACAACCTCTGCGTGTCGCACCACGCCGAAGGCGGAAAGCAGGATGACGAGCAGTAGCCAGACCAGAACCAGCAGAAACCGAACGGGATGCGACATGTCGGCGAGCACGGACTGATTCGACATTGCAAATATCAGCGCGGTCGCGGCGCAAGCAGGAAGGCTTCCTCTCTTAAGAAACCAGGTTATCCGCTTTATTCGAGGCATGTTCGTCGCTGGATCAGGTAACTGGCCGGGTCACGGCGGGAAGCCTCAAGCTTTTTTGCGAACACGTTCTGCAGCAATGGCCTTGTCCAGCGAAGGCCGGCCACCAGGCGGGAGGTAAAAATTGTGCCAGATTTCTTTACCTCACATCGGTTCGAAATTCCGGGACGGCTTCACGGCATTGTTAGGGTTCGTGCCGCCGTTCACTCCGTCCCGTGGCCGCTCTGTTGTAACTCACAAGAGCGGCTCAGGCCCGCGGCTCACCCTGCGCGTTGACAGTCACCGTGGGTCCCGGCGGGGCCGTCACCTGCATGCGGTGTTCCTGGCCCCGGAAGGTGTAGGTCACGTCCCAGAATTGCGTGGCGGCCTGGCTGGGCACGCTTTCGCAACGCTTGACATCCTGCGTTTCTGCCGGCTGTCCGCCGCTGTTGCGGCCGATATTGGCCCCCACCACACCACCGGCTACAGCTCCGCCGACCGTGGCCACGTCATTGCCCCGGCCGTTGCCGACCTGGTGGCCGAGAATGCCGCCGATCACAGCACCCGCGATGGCGCCGGGAATGGCGTTGTTTCGCGAGGGGGCAGCGGCCTGCTCGCGGTCAATCCAGCAGCGCTGTTCGGGCGGCCCGACCACGGCGCGCACCGAAGTGACGGTGGCCTCGTACAGGCGCTCGTCGTTGCGGCGGCGATAGTCCGCGGCCACGGGGGCCGGTGCATAGCGGTAGTCGTCGATGCGCCGATCGCCCGAAACGATTCTCACCGATGACACGCGGTCGTTCAGGCCCATGGCGCCCAAGGAGGCATACTGCCCCGGACGCAACACCACGCAGCGCCCGTTGAA
>DATNCF010000666.1:0-2547 GCA_035571675.1 Burkholderiales bacterium
AAAGCGGCGATATTCAACCACGCGTCCCAGCAGGCGATTCGGCGTTATTTCAACGGCGGAAAGAATCCGGCCGTTGAAAACATCCCGGCGCTGCCTTTCGGCCTGCCACAACGTTTCCACCTCGACATCGACCCCGGGCGCAAGGTCCGCCTGGTCATCCCCCAGGATAACGGTCGAAATGGGCGGGAAATCGCTGACGGCAAGCATGGTTCGGGCGCTGGTTCAGACGCAGCATATACAATAACGCCTCTTCATTGATCAACTGCCCGGGCAAAGATGGATTTGGACGGCATTCGCCGGCATTGGCAGAGCTGGGCCAGGCAATATGGCACCAGTTTGAGGGCAACCACCAAGACCTCTTCGGCCAAGGCCATGGAACTGGACGCACTTTCACGGGCGCTCGCCGCCATCGAGAAAACATCCGGCGCCGGGCTCAACATCCTGGAAGCGGGCTGCGGCAACGGCCAGAATTGCCTCAACCTGCTGGAGGCCCACCCCGGCGCCTCATTTACCGGTATCGACTTCATTGAAGAGATGGTCGAGGCGGCCAACGCGCTCAAGGCTGAGCGCTCGCTGAGCGACGAGCGCATCAAATTCCAGGTCGGCAACGTCATGGCGCTGTCGCTGCCGCGCGCCTCGTTCGACGTGGTATTCACCGACCGTTGCCTGATCAACCTCAACACCGACGCGCTGCAGCAGCAGGCCATCGCTTCCCTGGCGGGCCTGCTGAAGCCCGGCGGCCACCTGCTGATGATTGAGAACAGCCAGCAGACCTACGACGCCCAGAACCGCGCGCGTGAAGGAGTCGGCCTTCCCCCCCGCACGCCGGCCGAGTTCAACCACTTCTTCGATGAGGCGACGCTGCTGCCCTTTCTGCCAACAGTGGGCCTGGAAGTCCTGGACATCGAGGATTTCATCAGCCTGCACGACCTGGTGCTCTACGTGCTGGTGCCCATGGTGAATGGCGGCAAGGTGGAGTACGAACACCCCATGGTCGAGGCTGCAACCCAGTTGAACATCGCGCTCTCCTCGCTCCAACCCGGCAGTGCGGGCGCCTTCGGCCAGAACCGCCTGTACAAGTGCCGGAAGGCCGGCGCTTAGAAATCCGTGCCGCCGGCGCCTGAACCACCGCGGTCTGCGCCGCCCCTGCGCCCGCGCGCCATCCTGCTCGACCTCGACGGCACGCTGGCCGACAGCCTGCAAGTCATGCGCCTGGCCTACCGGGCGTTCCTGGCGCAGTTTGGCGCGCCGCACTCGGATGCCGAATTCGACTCCTTGAACGGCCCGCCCCTGGCCGAAGTCGTGCGCCGGCTTAAGGCTACACACACCCTGCCGGGTGAAGCGCCGGCACTGCTCGAAAACTATTTCGCCATCATTGATCGCACCTACGCAGAAGTCTTGCCGTCTCCGGGCGCCAAGGCTTTGCTGCAAAAAGCGAAAAGAAACCATTGCACCGTCGGCGTGGTCACGTCGAATTCAGCCCTGCGCACGCGCGCGTGGCTATCGGCCGCGGGACTCGCCGATCTGGTCGATTTCGTCGTGGCCGGCGAGGACGTGGCGCAAGGCAAGCCGCATCCCGAAGCCTATGCGCGGGCGGCCACCAAAGCCGGCTGCGCCCTGGCCGATATTGTGGCGGTGGAAGACTCGCCCCAAGGTGCAACATCCGCCCTCGCCGCGGGACTGAAAACCTTCATGCTCGGCGACGCATCCGACCCGGCTCTGCCAATGCAAGCGGAGCCCATCGCCTCCTTCGGCGCCCTGGCCAACCGGCTCTGGCCGCTACCGTGACCTAGGACAGGATGAACTGGTAGTCCTCGCGGATGCGGCCGTCTTCGGAGAGCAGCAGAAACTCATGGCCGCGGACTTCCATGCTGCGGGTGAAATTCACCCCATCCGGCGCCCACACGGCCTGGACCAGGTCGAGGCGCGCGAGCTCGCCAGGCTCGTTCCACATCGCCACGTAGCGGGCGACGAACGCCTGCAGGTCGAAAGGAACGGCGGGTCGAGACTTGCCAACGCGGTCAACGAGGGCTTGGGTAGTCATGGAGGTTCTCCGGGGGTTGATGGAGGCCATGGTGACGCCCCGCCCATCGCAGGTCGATTACCTGGGAGGTAATGGCTGCCGCCAACGGCCGTGCTAAGGTCCGGCGCATGCAAACCGCCCAAACTGTTTTGCCCCCTCGCGCCGACCCTCAGACCGTTGGTGCCCTGCTGCGCACCTGGCGCCAGCGTCGCCGCCTTTCCCAGCTCGACTTCGCGCTGGAAGCCGACATCTCGGCGCGCCACCTGTCGTTCGTGGAAACCGGCCGCGCCCTGGCCGATGCCCGCCGGGCCATCGACGTGGTGGATGCGCAAAAGCCCTTCCCCGCCTTCGCGCTCGACCGGCACTGGAACGTCGCAGCCTCCAACAGCGCGCTGCAGGAGTTGTACGAAGGCGTGGATGCGCAATTGATGGCGCGGCCGGTGAACGGCCTGCGCCTGACCCCTGCGTCCCCGGGGAATGGCCCCGCGCATTTCCAACCTCGCCGAGTGGCGCGCGCATCTCCT
>DATNCF010000667.1:0-3960 GCA_035571675.1 Burkholderiales bacterium
CCTCGAAGTGCTGGGGCCAAAAATCGAGGAAGAGGGCTACGCTTCAGTCATCCGCCGCAGCGTGGACTGGCTGTCGGAGAGGCTCACCCGCTGGGGCGTTAAATAACCGGGTAACTTCTGATTCACCATGTCCGACCCGACAGACAGTGTGCCATTAGCGTCGTTCCCCGGCGTGTTCCTGCAACCAAATCTTTATCAACGACTGATACGGTACGTCGCGTGAATTGGCCATCTGCCGAATGGTGTCCAGCAGGTGTTTCGGTAGCCGCAGCGAGATGGTTTCGGTCGACGGCTTGAGTTTCGCCAACGTTACGCGCTTGCCGGCTGACCAGTCCACATACTCCGTGCTGTCATGGCGGCCCCAAAAGGCCCGCTCCGCGGCCTCCGACTTGAACTTAGGCGGAGTCTTCGGCTTTGCTTTCATAAATCATTCTCTCCTTGCGGCTCATAGCACGGGCGGATATGACGCGAATCAACGTATTTTCGATTCGCAACCCAAAAGTTACATGCAGCCTTCTGCCGCCTAGAGTCTCCCCGAGCGCGTGATACCGAGGTTCAACACGGCTATGCCGTGCGTCCTGAACAATCAGCAGGCGGGCCGAGAAAAATACCTGTTCGGCCTCCGCGTCGGTGACGTCATGCTTGCGATTTTTGCCGGCGTTTCCGGCGTCCCACTGGAAGCCTGCGATATTTTCCAAACCCAACGTTCCTGTATATTACCAATATATACGGAATGCTACACACGGCATGCAGGGGTTTAGACGGGGCTCTCTAATATCCCTTTAGCTCTCAGCAGTTCCACCACGCGCTCGGCGGCCTGCTCGGCGCTCTGTTCCGTGGTCAGCAAGCGCAGTTCGGGCTGCTCCGGCGCTTCGTAGGGCGAGTCGATACCGGTGAAGTTCTTCAGCTCGCCGCGCCGCGCCTTCTTGTACAGCCCCTTGCGGTCGCGGCCCTCGGCCACGGCCAGCGGCGTGTCCACGAAGATCTCGAAGAACTCGTTCTCGGCCATCAGGCCGCGCGCCATGAGCCGCTCGGCGCGAAACGGCGAGATGAAGGCGGTGAGCACGATGAGGCCGGCGTCGGTCATGAGCTTGGCCACCTCGGCGATGCGGCGGATGTTCTCCACCCGGTCCTGGTCGGTGAAGCCCAGGTCCTTGTTCAGGCCGTGGCGCACGTTGTCGCCGTCCAGCAGGTAGGTGTGGCAGCCCAGCGCGTGCAGGCGCTTTTCCACCAGGTTGGCGACGGTGGACTTGCCGGCGCCCGACAGCCCCGTGAACCACAGCACGCAGGGGCGCTGGCGCTTGGCGGCGGCGCGCGCCTTGCGGTCCACGTCCACGGCCTGGACGTGGATGTTGTGCGAGCGGCGCAGCGCGAAATGCAGCAGACCCGCGCCCACGGTGTTGTTGCTGATGCGGTCGATGACGATGAAGCCGCCGGTGTCGCGGTTCTCGGCATAGGGATCGAACGGAATGGCGCGGTCGAGCACCAGGTTGCTGACGCCGATCTCGTTCAGCCCCAGCGTCCTGGCCGCGAGGTGCTCCAGGGTGTTGACGTTGACCTTGTACTTGGGCTCGGTGAACGAGCCGGGCAGGGTGGTGGCGCCGATCTTCACCAGGTAGGGGCGCCCCGGCAGCATGGGCGCGTCGTCCATCCACACCACGGTGCTCTCGAACTGGTTGGCCACCTCGGGCAGCGCCTGCGGCGCGGCGATCACGTCGCCGCGGCTGACGTCGATCTCGTCGGCCAGGGTCAGCGTCACCGACTGGCCGGCCACGGCGCGCTGCGCCTCCTCGCTGCCGACCAGGATGCGCGTCACCGTCGATTCGCGCCCCGAGGGCAGCGCGCGGACCTTGTCGCCCACGCTCACGGCGCCGCCGGCGATCATGCCGGCAAAGCCGCGGAAATCGAGGTTGGGGCGGTTCACCCACTGCACCGGCAGGCGCAGCGGCGCGCGCTGCATACGGTCCTCGTCGAGGTCCACGGTCTCCAGCACGCCGAGCAGCGTGGCGCCGTGGTACCAGGGCGTGCGCTCGCTCGGGGCGACCATGTTGTCGCCCTTCAGCGCCGACAGCGGCACCGCGGTGATGTTCTCCAGGCCGATCCTCTGCGCGAAGGCGCGGTATTCCTCTTCAATCTCGCGGAAGCGCTTTTCCGAATAATCGACCAGGTCCATCTTGTTGATGGCGAGCAGCACCTGCTTGATCCCGAGCAGCGACACCAGGTAGCTGTGGCGGCGCGTCTGGGTGAGCACGCCCTTGCGCGCGTCGATCAGGATGACGGCCAGTTGCGCGGTGGAGGCGCCGGTGACCATGTTGCGGGTGTACTGCTCGTGGCCGGGGGTGTCGGCGACGATGAACTTGCGCCGCCCGGTGGCGAAGTAGCGGTACGCCACGTCGATGGTGATCCCCTGCTCGCGCTCGGCGGCCAGGCCGTCCACCAGCAGCGCGAAGTCGAAGTCGCCCCCCTGGGTGCCCCATTTTTTGGAATCGGCTTCGACCGCGGCGAGCTGGTCCTCGAACAGCAGCTTGGTCTCGTACAGGAGGCGCCCGATGAGCGTGCTCTTGCCGTCGTCCACGCTGCCGCAGGTGATGAAGCGCAGCAGGCCCTTGTGCTCGTGGGCGCGCAGGTAGCCTTCGATGTCGGCGGCGATGAACGCTGACTCGTCCATCAGAAATAGCCCTCTCGATGGTTGCGAACAAGAGGGCATGCCCCCTTGTAAATCCCCCACTTCAGTGGATATTTCATATCCATCAGAAATATCCCTCTTGTTTCTTCTTCTCCATCGACGCCGCCTGGTCGTGGTCGATCACGCGGCCTTGCCGCTCAGACGTCCGCGCCAGCAGCATTTCACGGATGATGGCCGTCAGGGAATCGGCGTCCGATTCGACCGCGCCCGACAGGGGATAACAGCCCAGGGTGCGGAAGCGCACTTTTTTCATCATCGGCTTCTCGCCCTCGCGCAGCGGCATGCGGTCGTCGTCCACCATGATGAGCGCGCCGTCGCGTTCCACCACCGGCCGTTCCTTGGCCAGGTACAGGGGCACGATGGGGACGTCCTCGCGCCAGATGTACTGCCAGATGTCGAGCTCGGTCCAGTTGGACAGCGGGAACACCCGCATGGACTCGCCCTTGTGCTTGCGCGCGTTGTACAGCTTCCACAGCTCGGGGCGCTGGTTCTTGGGGTCCCAGCGGTGCTGCGCGGTGCGGAAGGAGAAAATGCGCTCCTTGGCGCGCGATTTCTCCTCGTCGCGGCGCGCACCGCCGAAAGCGGCATCGAAGCCGTGCTTGTCCAGGGCCTGTTTCAGCCCTTGGGTCTTCATGATGTCGGTGTGGATGGCCGAGCCGTGCGTGAACGGGTTGATGCCCTGGGCGAGGCCCTCCTGGTTGATGTGCACGATGAGCTTGAGGCCCAGCTCCTTCGCCATGCGGTCGCGGAAGGCGTACATGTCGCGGAACTTCCAGGTGGTGTCCACGTGCAGCAGCGGAAACGGCGGCTTGGCGGGGTGGAAGGCCTTCATGGCCAGGTGCAGCATCACCGCGCTGTCCTTGCCGATGGAATACAGCATCACCGGGTTGTCCGCCTCGGCCACCACCTCGCGCATGATGTGGATGCTCTCGGCCTCGAGGCGCTGCAGGTGGGTGAGCGAGGTGGCGGTTGAGGTCTGGTTTTGCATGGATGGTGTCGATCGATGCGGCGGAATGTTACGGAGCGTGAAACCGCGACCTTGAGAACTTGCTTATAAGTATAGGATATATTGACCTGCGCCAGTCGGAACACGCTTAAGGAGGGCACATGGGGGCAAGGCACGGCCGTTATCCCAGCGGCGACGAATTGTTGGAGGAAGCGCGCCGGGCCACCGGCCTGTCGGACTTCGGGCCCGGCCGGTACCGGGAAGGCCTGGAGGTGCTGCTGGAAAGCCTGGCCAGGGACGCGAAGTTCAGCCCTGCCAGCGACGAGGC
>DATNCF010000668.1:0-7590 GCA_035571675.1 Burkholderiales bacterium
TACTTGCCCGCGAAATTCGTCATGTCCCGGGTGAACATGGACTTCATCACCTGGATGGCCTCATCCACCTGCTCGGCCAGCTCGCGGTACGACGGCCGCGGAATGCCGAACTCGCCGAACTCGCGCGGAATCGACCCCGTGCCCAGGCCCAGCTCCAGCCGCCCGCCGCTGATGACATCGAAGCTCGCCGCCATCTTGGCCAGCAGCCCGGGATGGCGGAAGGGATTGCACATCACCAGGTGGCCGAGGCGGATGCTCCTCGTCACCGGCGCCAGCGCGCTGATGGTGGTCCAGGCCTCGAACGAATCCACCGCGGGCAGGTAGGGCGGGTAGAAGTGGTCCATGAACCAGGCGGTATCGAAGCCCAGCTCGTCGGCCAGTTGCACGCGTTCCCTGAACTGGTCCCAGGTGAAGCCGAGCTGGGGCAGGTACAGGCCCAGCTCGATTTTTCCAGCCTTTGTCATTGTCGTCCTTTGATTGACTGCCATGGACTAATCCAATGGATTATAATACCGCCCCATGATCACGATGGCGAACTGCCAGAATATATCCGCCGTACGGAAAAGCTGCTTTCTGACATCGAGCGCCGGAGCTTGATCGATTATCTCGCGGAACACCCCAAGGCCGGAGACGTCATGGAAGGCACCCGCGGCGTGCGCAAGCTGCGATGGGGCCGCGGCGGCCGGGGCAAGAGCGGCGGTGTCCGGGTGATCTATTACTTCTACGATGAGCATATGCCACTATACCTGCTCACCCTGTTCGGCAAAACCGAGCAGTCGAACCTAAGCAAAGCTGAGAGGAACGACTTAGGCGCGCTGGTGGCAATTCTGGTTGACGTTTGGAACAAGGATTAGGCCCGTGGGAACTGCACATGAGAGCATCAAGCGCGGGCTGAACGAAGCCATTGCGCACGCCAAAGGCAAAGCGAAGGGCGTCAAGGTTTATGAGCCCAAGCGGGTGGACGTGGCCGCCTTGAGACACCGGATCGGCATGACCCAGGAGCAGTTCGCGGCCCGGTTTGGCGTTTCGGTCGCGACTCTGCGACATTGGGAGCGGGGAGACCGCACTCCCCAAGGGCCGGCCTTGGTGCTGCTGAACGTCATCGCGCACAATCCAAGAGCCGTGATGCAAGCCTTGACGTAGCAAGCCTTGACGTAGCACCTGGCTAAGGGCCGGGAATGGGGGACGTCCATGATGACAGCGAGAACCAGACGTACCGCAATCAGGCCATGGCTGGCAGGCTTGTCAGTTCTTCTTGCAGCCCTTGAATTCATGCGCCCCGCCCTGGCCGCCGACGCGCTGCAGATCGGCTCCAAGCGCTTCACCGAGTCCTATGTGCTGGGCGAACTGCTCAAGCGCCAGGCCGAGAGCGGCGGCGGCCCCGCCGAGCACAAGTCCGGCCTCGGCAACACCGCCATCGTCTACCAGGCGCTGCGCGCCGGCTCCATCGACGTCTACCCCGAATACACCGGCACCATCGCCAAGGAAATCCTCAAGCTGGAAGGGAATCCCGGGATGGTCGAGTTGAACGCCGCGCTCGCGCCGCTGGGTCTGGCGGTAGCGGTGCCACTTGGCTTCAACGACTCCTACGCCATCGGCGTGCGCGAGGAGCAGGCCACACAGCTCGGCCTGAAATCCATCGCCGATCTCGCTGCCCACAAGGATCTGCACTTCGGCCTGTCGCAGGAATTCCTCGCCCGGCAGGATGGGTGGCCGGGATTGGCAAAAGCCTACAAGCTTGAAAGCTTCTCGCCCACCGGGCTGGATCACGGAATTGCATACGAGGCGCTGGCCGGCAAGCGCATCGACGTGATGGACATCTACTCGACCGACGCGAAG
The DNA here is from genome assembly GCA_035571675.1 of Burkholderiales bacterium. Taxonomy (GTDB): domain Bacteria; phylum Pseudomonadota; class Gammaproteobacteria; order Burkholderiales; family SG8-39; genus CAIYPG01. The sequence goes on from DATNCF010000668.1 coordinate 1,840, forward strand.
ATACAGCGTTACCACATCAAACTGCTCGCAGATGACCGCGGTTATTTTCCGCACTATGACGCGGTGCTGCTGTATCGGAAGGATGTGCCGCAGCGGGTTCCCAAACAATGGGCGGCTTTGGCCAAGCTGGAAAAGACTATCGACGAGGCGCGCATGCAGCGCATGAACGCGGCGGTGGAACTGGAGGGCAAGAGCTTTACCGAAGCAGCAGGACTGTATTTCAGCGAACCACCTTCGGGAAAGTCTGTGGCGCAAACATCTACGCCGGTGCCTGCCGAGCGGAAGGGGTTTTGGGATGTGTTGTTTGCGCCCGATCTCGGCAAGCTCACCTTGCAGCATTTGCTGCTCGTGTTCGTGTCGCTGGTAGCCAGCATTGTCATAGGCATTCCGCTGGCGGTGCTGGCGTTCCGCAAGCCCTGGCTGGAGCAGCCGGTGTTCGCGATTGTCGGCGTTATTCAGACCATTCCTTCGCTGGCCCTGCTGGCGTTTCTCATCGTGCTCACCGGGAGCATTGGGACAGCGCCGGCTTTGATCGCGCTGTTTCTCTATGGATTGCTGCCTATTGTGCGGAGCACGCATGCGGGGTTGCGGGGCGTGGGGGAGGGATTGCGGCAGGCGGCGACCGCACTAAGTTTGACCAAAGGGCAACAATTAAGATTGGTCGAGTTGCCGCTGGCCATGCCTTCGATCTTTGCGGGGATCAAGACGTCGGCGGTGATCTCGGTGGGGACGGCTACCATCGCGGCGTTTATCGGGGCGGGCGGGTATGGGGAGAGGATTGCTTCGGGACTGGCGGTGAACGACACCACAATGCTGCTGGCGGGGGCAGTGCCAGCGGCGATTCTGGCGCTAATTGTGCAGGGCGCGTTTGAATTGATAGAACGCCATACGGACCCACTGAAGAAATATTAGCCAATCTGATTTGGAGACGCACGTGGCCATCAAATTCAACGATCTGGAAAAGAGCAACTTGACGGATGTGCTGTCTCGCCCGCGCAAGCGCCTGGCCATCACTCATCCCGGCAGATTCCTGCGCGCCGAATTCATGGAACCGCATGGGCTGACCGCCAATGCGCTCGCAGGCGCCCTGCATGTGCCGGCGAACCGGATTACCGCCATTCTGAAGGGCCAGAGGGGCATCACCGCTGACACCGCGCTGCGGCTGTCACGCTACTTCGGCACGACCCCCGACTTTTGGCTCAACCTGCAAAAGGATTATGAATTGCGGATGGCGAAGGAAGCCGCTTTGGCCGAGATCGAATCGCTCATCACGCCGATGGCGGCATGACGAGTTGGGTCTTTGAGCCAAGCCCGCTAATTATGTGGCCCGGGATCCAATGAAAAAAAAGTCACAACGCGCTAGGAAGACACCTAAGACGAGTCCCGCCCACGCTAGCATCAGGCGTGGACTCAAGGAAGCAATCAGTCAAAGCGAGGGAAAGGCAAAATCCGACATGCGCTGGATCGCTTGATCCCGCACAAGGAATATCTCCATCGCCTACAAAGTACCGGCGGTGAGACATGCGTCATTCTGCAACTTCTCGATGTCGCCTACTATGGAGATGAAATTCCGATCGACACGCTCCGAAAGCCAGTTGAGCTCAACTGGACCTCGGCATCGAAAGTTACGGAATTCCCCAAAATTAAGGGGTTAGAACTGATTCTCTTCCAGCGCCATCACTCCCTTGGCGCCCCGCACAATGCTGTCCTTTACCCCAGGCGCCTTGCTCAGCACATGCTCGGCATAAAACCTCGCCGTAGCCAGCTTCCCTGAGTAAAAGTCTTTATCCGACCCGCCCGCCGCCAACTGCTTGCTGGCAATCAGCGCCGCCCGCCCCATCTGCCAACCGCCAGTGACGATGCCGGTCAGCATCAGATAAGGCACCGAACCCGCATGCACTGCCTTGATGTCGCCATTGAACGTCGCGACAATCCAGTTCACGCACTCCTCAAACGCATCAATCCCCTCGGCCAGCGCGGCAGCAATTGCTGTCAAATCCTCGCCCTGAGACTTGGCCAACTCTGATTGCGTCGCCCGCATCATCTGGATAATGCCCTTGGCGGTGGCTCCGCCTTCTCGCGCGGTTTTTCTTCCTACCAGGTCGTTCGACTGTATCCCGGTGGTGCCTTCATAGATGGCGGTAATCCGTGCATCCCGCAAATATTGCGCCGCGCCCGTTTCCTCGATGAACCCCATCCCGCCATGCACCTGCATGCCCAGGGACGCAATCTCGATCCCGTTCTCAGTGCTCCAGCCCTTCACCACCGGGATCATGAAATCCGCGAAAGCCTGGTGCTTTGAGCGTTCTTCTTTATCCGGATGCCGGTGCGCGATATCCATCGACGCCGCCGTCACGCACGCCAATGCTCTAGCTGCTTCGGTCAGCGCCTTCATGGTCATGAGCATGCGCCGCACGTCGGGGTGGTGGATGATGGTGACGGACTTGCCGCCGCCTTCGCCGGTCAGGTCGCGGCTTTGCACGCGCTCCCTGGCGTATTCCACGGCGCGCTGGTAGGCCCGCTGCCCGATGGCGACGCCTTCCAGGCCCACGGCGAAGCGCGCCGCATTCATCATAATGAACATGTATTCCAGGCCGCGGTTCTCTTCGCCGATGAGATAGCCCACCGCTCCTTGGCCTACCTCGGACACACCCGCCTGCCCGCCGCCATAGACCAGCACGGCGGTAGGAGATGCGTGAATACCTAATTTATGTTCGATGGATGCGCAGTACACGTCGTTGCGCTTGCCGGGGGTGCCGTCCGCCTTGGGCAGGAACTTCGGGACGATGAAGAGCGATATGCCGCGCACGCCCTCGGGCGCGGTGGGCGTGCGTGCCAGCACCAGGTGCACGATGTTCTCGGTGAGGTCCTGCTCGCCGTAGGTGATGAAAATCTTCTGTCCGCGGATGCGGTAGTGCGGGCCGAATTCCTTGTCGTCGGCCGGCTCCGCCCGGGTCCGCAGCAGGGCCAGGTCGGTGCCGGCCTGCGATTCGGTGAGGTTCATGGTGCCCGACCACTTGCCCGACACCAGGTTGGGCAGGTAGGTTTTCTTCTGCGCCTCGGTGCCGCGCAAGAGCAGCGGCTCGATGGCCCCGGCGGTGAGCATGGGGCAGAGCGAAAAGGCCATGTTGGCGCCCTTCCACATTTCCATGACCGGGGTGGCAATTAATTTTGGCAGGCCTTGGCCGCCGGCTTCCACCGGGAACTGCAGCGCCGACCAGCCGCCTTCGGCAAATTGCTTGTAGGCCTCCTTGAAACCCTTGGGCGTAGTGACCTTGCCGTCCTTCCACTGCGAGCCTTCGAGGTCGCCGGGCTGGTTGAGCGGGGAAAGGACATCGCGGCAGAACTTGGCGCTCTCATCGAGGATCTGGTCGACGAGATCACTGGTTACGTCTTCGCAACCAGGGAGCTTTGAAACAGTGTCCAGGCCGACCAACTCTTTCAGGACGAACTGCATGTCGCGCAGTGGGGCGTTGTATTCGCTCATAAGACTTCCCCCTCAAAAATCGCTTTTCTAAAAGATGTTCATTCGTTGGGTGCCGGTTTTGGCACCCGGCCCCGCACCGTCATCACAGTGATTTGTACAAGTTCTTTTTCTGAAATTCGATCGTGCCATGCCGCGGTCGAATTTCAGAAAATGAACCTGCTCAACCGGCTCGATTCCCCCACGGGGCGACCAGCGCAATTTCCTGATACCTGAATGAAAAAAGCCGCAGAACTTTCGTTCTGCGGCTTTATTTTGATACTTTTACTGAAAGTTAGCCGAGCTCTTTGACCAACTCAGGAACGAGGGTGAACAAATCACCAACGATTCCATAGTCGGCAACGGAAAAGATCGGTGCTTCTTCATCCTTATTGATTGCAACGATCACCTTGCTGTCCTTCATACCCGCCAAGTGCTGGATCGCACCCGAGATGCCGATGGCGAAGTACAGTTCCGGAGCAACAATCTTCCCTGTCTGGCCAACTTGCCAGTCATTCGGCACGTAGCCCGCGTCCACTGCGGCGCGCGAGGCGCCCATGGCGGCGCCGAGCTTGTCGGCCAGGGGCTCGAGCACCTTGAAGGCCTCGGAGGAGCCCATGCCGCGTCCGCCGGACACGATGACTTTGGCGGCGGTCAGTTCGGGGCGCTCCATCTTGGCGATTTCGCGGCCCTGCAGGGTGGCAAGGCCGGTTTGCGGGCCGGCCGCCACGGTCTCGACCGCGGCCGAGCCGCCCGTGGCCGCCGCGGCGTCGAAGCCGGTGGAGCGCACGGTGATGACCTTGATCTTGTCCTTGCTCTGCACCGTGGCGTAGGCGTTGCCGGCGTAGATGGGGCGCACGAAGGTGTCGGGCGACACCACCTCGATGATTTCGGAAATCTGCGCCACGTCGAGCAGCGCCGCGACGCGCGGCGTCACGGTCTTGCCGAACGCCGTGGCCGGGGCCAGGATGTGGCTGTAGGCCGGCGCGATGCCCACCACCAGCGCGGCCAGGTCTTCCGGCAGGCCGTCCTTGTACTGGGCGGCGTCGGCCACCAGCACCTTGCTCACGCCCGCGACCGCGGCTGCGGCCTTGCCCGCGGCGGCGCAGCCGGCGCCCGCCACCAGCACCACCACGTCGCCGCCGATCTTGCTGGCCGCGGCGATGGTGTTCAGGGTCGCGCCCTTCAGCGCGTTGTTGTCGTGTTCCGCGATAACCAGGCTGCTCATGAAATCACCTTCGCTTCGTTCTTCAGCTTCTCGACCAGGGTCTTGATGTCCTTCACCTTGATGCCGGCCTTGCGCGCCGGCGGCTCGACCACCTTCAGGGTGGTGAGGCGCGGCGTCACGTCGACGCCCAGCGCGTCGGGCTTGACCACTTCGAGCGGCTTCTTCTTGGCCTTCATGATGTTGGGCAGGGTGACGTAGCGCGGGGTGTTCAGGCGCAGGTCGGTGGTCACCACGATGGGCATCTTCAGCTCGACGGTTTCGAGGCCGCCGTCCACTTCGCGGGTCACGGTGGCCTTGTCGCCCTCGATCTTCAGCTTGGAGGCGAAGGTGGCCTGGGCCCAGCCCAGCAGCGCGGCCAGCATCTGGCCGGTCTGGTTGCAGTCGTCGTCGATGGCCTGCTTGCCCACGATGCACACGCCGGGCTTTTCCTTGTCGGCCACTGCCTTGAGCAGCTTGGCCACGGCCAGGGGCTGCAGTTCCACGTCGGTCTCGACCAGGATGGCGCGGTCGGCGCCGATGGCGAGGCCGGTGCGCAGGGTTTCCTGGCAGGCGGCGACGCCGCAGGACACCACGATCACCTCGGTGGCCACGCCGGCTTCCTTGAGGCGCAGCGCCTCTTCCACCGCGATTTCATCGAACGGGTTCATGGACATCTTCACGTTCAGAAGATCCACGCCCGTCTGGTCGGACTTCACCCGGGGCTTGACGTTGTAATCGATCACCCGCTTGACCGGGACCAACACCTTCATCGGCTTCACCGCCTTTGGCTGGATCGCGCGGGGCCCTTGTCCGGGCGCGCCGCGCGCTATGGATGTCTTAAGGTGGGGCGCCTTCTTGAGGACGCCGCCGCGCGTGAGACTGGACGCAGGCACGGGGCAATAACGTCTCTTCCGCGCAATGCAAGACGCCCCGTTGCGTCATGGCCTCTCTTTGGGCGCGGCGTGTTGAACCGGGCCCCCCGCCTAGCCAAGGCCACAAGTTGCAGGCAAAAGGCGCGGCGATGTTCCGCTTCATCAACCGCACGACGCTGATCTTCTTCGGCCTGTTCCTGATCGCCAGC
>DATNCF010000669.1:0-2437 GCA_035571675.1 Burkholderiales bacterium
GCCTTCGTGCAGCGCGGGCTGGGGCCGGAGCACGGCCTGTCGTGGCTGCTGCCGCGCCTCATCGGGCATGCCGCCGCGCTGGAACTCCTGCTCACGGGCCGCACCGTTGACGGTTTCGAGGCGGTGCGCCTGGGCCTGGCCTCGCGCGCCTTGCCGGCCACCGACGTGCTGCCCGCCGCCCTGGAAATGGCGCGCAACATCGCGGCACGCTGTTCGCCCCTGGCCGTGGCGGTGACCAAGCAGCTCACCTGGGCGCACGCCGGCGCGACTTCGTATTCCGACGCCACGCGCAGCGAGCGGGTGGCCGTGGAGTGGATCACCCAGCAGCCCGATGCCGACGAGGGCATCCGCGCTTTCGTGGAGAAGCGTGCGCCGGCGTGGAAGACCAGCGGCCGCGAGCCGCCGCCCTCGGCCCTCGCCGCGTTGTTCAAGAGCGAGATCGAGGAGTTCTGATGCAGGAGTTGCAGGACAAGGCCGCCATCGTCACCGGCGCGGGCCGCGGCCTGGGCCGCGCCTTTGCCATGGCGCTGGCCGCCGCCGGCGCGAAAGTGGTGGTGAACGACATCGACGCGGCCGAGGCTGAAGCCGCGGCGCGGGAGATCCGCGCCGCGGGCGGCACGGCATCCGTTAACGGCGACGACGTGGGCGACTGGTCCGCCGCCCGGCGCATCGCCGAACAATGCGCGCGCGAGTTCGGCGGCATCGACATCGTGGTGAACAACGCCGGCCTGACCCGCGTCAAGCCCATCTGGGAGGAGGACGAGGCCGGCTTCGAGCAACTGGTGCACGCCAACCTCAAGGGCACCTTCGCCGTCACGCGTCATGCCCTCGACCACATGCTGCCGCGCAAATCGGGCAGCATCATCAACCTGTCCTCGGGCGCGCAGGCCGGGGTGGCGCCGCGCTCGGTGTACGGCGCGACCAAGGGCGGCATTTCCTCGGCCACCTACACCTGGGCGGTGGAACTGGCGCCGCACGGCATCCGCGTCAATGCCCTGTCGCCCGTGGCCGAGACGCGCATGTCCTACAAGCCCCTGCCGCCGGGCGCGATCATTCCGTCGCACCGCCGCCCCGAGAACATTGCGCCGCTGGCGGTGTACCTCGCCAGCGACGCCGGGCGCTGGATCACCGGGCAGGTGTTCCGCCTCGACGGCAACACGCTCAGCCTGTTCGGCCATCCACGCCCGCTGCACCTGACGCCCGACGCGCGCACCTGGAGCCTCGCGGTGCTGCATGAGCGGCTGCGCGCCGAGTTCGCGACCAAGCTCGAACCCGTGGGCGCCGGCGCGCGCGAATACCTCTACGCCGGCGATGGCCGATCCGCATGACTGAGGCCGGTCCCCTGGCCGGGCTGCGCCTGCTGGAATGCTGTGACGGCCTGGCCGGCCAGTGGGCGGGCCAGTTGCTGGCCGAACTGGGCGTGGAGGTCATCCGGCTCGAATCCACGGGCGCGGACTCCCATACTCAATCCCCGCCATCCCCGCTGTACCTGAGCGCGAACCGCGGCAAGCAGTCGCTGCGTCTCAACCTGCGGCGGCCCGCCGGGCAAGACCTGGCGCGCCGTCTCGCCGCGCGCTGCGACATGCTGCTGGAAGACCGGTCCCTTAACGTCGGCGTCAGCCAGGCGTTCGGCCTCAACCATGAGGCTCTGCGTGCAACCCATCCGGGGCTGATTTATGGCTCGCTCTCGGCCTTTGGCGCCACGGGTCCCTATGCGGGGCGCGCCGCGGACGACGCGGCCCTGCAGGCCCTGTCGGGCATGATGAGCTTCACCGGCCACGCCGACGGCGAGCCCGGCGCGGGTCCGCTGCGCACCGGACCCATGCTGTGCGAAATCAATGCCGGCCTGTACACGGCGGTGGCGCTGCTCGCCGCGCTGCGCCATCGCGACCAGACCGGGCGGGGGCAGCACATCGAGCTCAGCCTGCTGGATGCGGCGCTCGCCCTGGTGTCGCACCACGCCATGGCCTACGTGATCACGGGGCAGGACGCGCCGCGCGCCGGCAACGGCAATCCCTACGGCGCGCCCACGGGGCTGTTCCGCTGCGCCGACGGCCTCGCCATGCTGAACGGCGCCGAGGACTACAACTTCGTGAAGCTGGCCGCGGTGCTCGGACGGCCCGAGTGGGTGAGCGATCCGCGCTTTGCCACGCGGCCCGAGCGCGTGCGGCATCAAAAGGAACTGACCGCCGCCATCGAGGCGTGCACCCGCCCGCGCCGGCGTGCCGAATTGCTTGCCGCGGTGGAAGCGCAGGGCCTGCCTTGCGCGCCGGTCAATGACAGCGCCGCGGCCTTCGCGGAACCCCAAGTGCTCCACCGCGGCATGCTGCGCGACCTGGTTCGGGGCGGCCGGGTGTTCAGGTTCGTGGCCAACCCGTTGCGGTTTTCCGGTGTGAAATTGCCCGATCCCAGCGCGCCTCCGACGCCGGGCGAGCAC
>DATNCF010000670.1:0-24935 GCA_035571675.1 Burkholderiales bacterium
GTTTCCGGAAAATCAGCTTGGTAGGCGGGAACGGATCAGGCCGGAAAACCGGCCTGGCCGATCAACTGTCCTGCTGCGCGGCGGCTGCCCGCCGAATGGCTTGCGCATGCGCGTCGCGGGCGATCTTGCGCAGGGCGGTTACGCGGGAATAGCAACTGGCGCAGGCGTACCGCGTACCGGCCCCGGAAGGCGTCCGGGACAGGGGCCGCATGGTCTTGGCGTCGACCGCGCAGCGGCACTCTGCACATTGCTTGGTTTGGGACGAAACTTTACTCATGGACTTGCGCTCACTCTTTTGTAAGCCCGCCTGTGCTCGAAGCTTCAGGCCAGCCCCGCCCCGGGAAACCCACCCGAATCCGGAGGCGCTCATTGAGAAGTTTTTATATTTAAAGTGAATTATAACAGCTATTTACCTCCCTGTCCCGTGGTGCACCGCCCAATTTTGACCAGGCGGACGAAAAAAGTGTGAAAAACGCCCCAAAAGCAATCGCTTGGGAAACCCTCGGCAAAAAAGAGGCTCTAAAAGACATTGACCAGGGGCTTCCGGAGCACAGACCATGAAAAAACTGTACCGCTATACAGCCGAACGCAAGATCGCCGGCATTTGCACCGGCCTGGGAGAATACGCCGGCACCGATCCGCTGTTCTTCCGCCTGGCCTTTTTGGTGTCGGTGTTCTTCGGCGGCATCGGCCTGCTGGTGTACCTCGTGATGTGGATCATGGTGCCGCCCACCACGGCGCTGCCATCGCACACCGAGGGCCGCTCGCAACTGCACCTGTCCGAGACTGACTGCAAGATCGCCGGCGTGGCGGGCGGGCTGGGCCGGTGTTTCCAGATCGATCCGCTGATCTTCAGGGTGGCTTTCGTGGTGCTGGCCTTCGTGGGCGGCATGGGCGTGCTGCTCTACCTGGCGCTGTGGCTGCTCATGCCGCGCCAGCCCACCGCACTGCTCGCCCCTCGCGACCTCGCGCACTGATCCGCCGCTACACCACGCGGCCGGCCTTTCTCACAGCAGGGCGGGGCGGATTCCCACACCCGGAAGGCGTTCCCTGAACAAGAATGAAGCCTGTTGCCGTGTAGGTCCGGAGGTCCAATGGCCCGCTCCCTGTGGAAGGGCATGATCAGTTTCGGGCTGGTCAGCATCCCGGTCGAACTCCATCCCGCCGAAGAGCGCCGGGAGTTCAAGTTTTCCATGCTCGACAAGCGCGACCTCTCGCCCGTGGGCTACAAGCGCTTCAACAAGCGCAACGGCAAGGAAGTCGAGTGGGGCAACATCGTCAAGGGCTATGAATACGGCAAGGACCGCTACGTGGTGCTCTCCGAAGAGGACTTCAAGCGCGCCAACGTCAAGGCCTCGCGCAGCATCGATATCGAGACCTTCGTGCCGGCCGGCGAGATCTCGCCCGAATACTTCGAGACGCCCTACTACCTCGCGCCGGCACAGCGCGCCGAAAAAGTGTATGCGCTGCTGCGCGACACGCTGCAGGCCGCCGGCCGCGTGGCCATCGCCCAGTTCGTGCTGCGCACCACCCAGCACCTGGTGGCCATCCGCCCGGTGGGCCGCGCGCTCATGCTGTTCGTGCTCCGCTATGCCGACGAGCTGCGCGGCGCGAGCGGCCTCGACCTGCCGGCCGAGAACCCCAAGGGCGCGGCCAGTGCCAAGGAAATCGAGCTCGCCAAGCGCCTCATCGACGACATGACCGGCAAGTGGAAGCCCGAGGCCTTCAAGCACACCTACCACGATGACCTGATGAAGCGCATCAAGGAAAAAATCCGCAAGGGCCAAGCCAGGGAAATCACGCCACCCGAGAAGGAGGAAAAGGCCGAGCCGCGCTCCAATGTCATCGACCTGGCGTCGCTGCTGCGCAAGAGCCTGGAAAAAACCCCGGCCGAGCCTGCCGCGAGGGGCAACGGCGCCGGCACCCACCGGCCGGCGCGCCATGGCTCACGACGCGGCACTCACAAAACCGCCGCCCATAAATCAACATTGGCGCGCAAACGAAGCAGCGGCAAAACGGGTTTGCACGCGGTGGCGAGCCGGGGCGCCGCCACCCGCGCGCGTCGGGCCGCTTGACGGGGGCTCATTTCCATGGCCACAGGACTCGCCCGCTACCACGAGAAGCGCGACTTCCACGCCACGCCGGAACCACGCGGCCATGTGGGGCGCAAAAAATCCCAAGGCCTTGCCTACCTTATCCAGAAGCACGCCGCCAGCCATCTCCACTACGACTTCCGCCTGGAATTGAACGGCGTGCTGCTGTCCTGGGCCGTGCCCAAGGGGCCCAGCCTGGACCCGGCCGACAGGCGCCTGGCCATGCACGTGGAAGACCACCCGCTGGAATACGGGGGCTTCGAGGGCACCATTCCCAAGGGCCAGTACGGCGGCGGCACCGTCATGCTGTGGGACCGCGGCACCTGGGAACCCGTGGGCGACCCCGCCGAGGGTTATCGCAAGGGGCACCTGAAATTCGATCTGCACGGCCGGAAGCTCAAAGGCCGCTGGGCGCTGGTGAAAATGCACGGTGGCAAATACGGCGGCGGCAAGAGCGAGCCGTGGCTGCTCATCAAGGACGCCGACGAGGCGGCGGCGCACGGGCCCAAGGCGCGCATCGTGGAAGCCGAGCCCGACAGCGTGCTCACCGGCCGCAGCATCGAGCAGATCGCCGGCGGCGATTCGCGCGAATGGCGCTCCGACCGCTCGGTCAAGGACAATCTCAAGGCCGGCGCCGTGGTGTCCGCCGCCGCAGCGCCCACCCGCGCCACGGCCAAGAAGGCCAAAGCCGCGCCCAAATCGGCCGCCGCGAAATCCGCCCCCTCCGCCGCCCCGAGATCCGCTCCCGCGAAGGCACAACCGGCGGGCAACGGGCGGATGACGGTGGCGGGGGTGTCGCTCAGCCACCCCGACAAGCTGCTTTTCCCCGAAGCCGGCATCACAAAGCTCAGTCTCGCCCGCTACTACGAGCGCGTCGCGGAGCACATGCTCCCGTATGTGAAGAATCGGCCCCTCAGCCTGGTGCGCTGCCCCGACGGCTGGGGCGGGGAATGCTTCTACCAGAAGCACGCGGCCGAGGCCGTGCACCACGCCGTCGAGCGCGTGCAGGTGCCCGAGGGCGACCACACCGCCACCTACCTCGCCGCCAGTTCACTCTCCGCGCTGGTGGGCCTCGCGCAGTGGGGCGTGATCGAGCTGCATCCCTGGGGCGCGCGGATGCCCCATCCCGACAAGCCCGACATGCTGATTTTCGACTTCGATCCCGCCGACGACGTGCCGTGGGCGCGGCTGACCGAGGGCGTGAAAATGCTCAAGACCCTGCTCGACAACCTCGGACTGCAAAGCTTTCTCAAGACCACCGGCGGCAAGGGGCTGCACGTGGTGGTCCCGATACGGCCGACGCTGGACTGGGACGAGGCCAAGCACTTCACCCGCACCGTGGCCGAGCTGTTCGCGCGCACCTTTCCCGACCGCTTCACGTCCACCATGTCCAAGGCGCAGCGCGCCGGGCGCATTTTCATCGACTACCTGCGCAACGCCGAAGGTGCCACGGCCATCGCGCCCTTCGGCGTGCGGGCGCGGAAAAACGCCCCCGTGTCCACGCCCATCGCCTGGCGCGAGCTGGCGCGCGACGTGCGCTTCGATCACTTCAACGTCAAGACCGTCCCGGCGCGCCTCGCTCGCCAGCGCCGGGACCCCTGGAAGGATTTCGCCGCCACGCGCCAGAGCGTGACCCGCGCCATGTTCGACAAGCTCGGCGCCGGCGCGGTGCCGCGCCCGCGCAAGCCTTAGCTGTTTCTTACATGGGCTCCCAGCCGGGGATGGTGCGCGCCGGCGTCAGGGGGTGGAAGGACGATTGCAGCCCGGGCATCACCTTGGCGAGGGTCTCCGGCGTCCAGCCGCCGTCTTTCTGCAGCGCGCGAATCAGGTTCACCTGGCTGTACAGGAACAGCTCGCTGCCGCGCACCCCGAATATCTGCCCGCTCACGAACTTGGCCTCGTCGCTGCCCAGATAGACAGCCAGCGGGGCGATGGACTTGGGCGGGACGGCCGCCATGCGCTTGGCGCGCGCCTCGCGCATTTCGGGCGGCACCGGCACGCTGGCGGTCATGCGCGTGGCGGCGGCCGGGGCGATGCAGTTGGAGCGGACGTTGTAGCGCTGCATTTCCAGGGCGATGGTCTTGGAAAAGCCGGTGATGCCCAGCTTGGCCGCGGCGTAGTTGGACTGGCCGATGTTGCCGTGCAGGCCCGAGGACGACGTGAAGTGGATGTAGCAGCCCGACTCGTTCTTGCGGAACTGCTCGGCCGCGGCGCGGCTGACGTAGAACGTGCCGTTGAGATGCACGTTGATGACGGCGTCCCACTGCTCCTTGGTCATCTTGTAGAACATCACGTCGCGCAGGATGCCGGCGTTGTTGACCACGATGTCCAGCCGGCCGAAGGTCGAGACCGCGTCGCCCACCATGCGGTGGGCGCCGTCCCAGTCGGCCACGCTGTCGCGGTTGGCGACGGCCTGGCCGCCGGCCTTGCGGATGAGAGCCACCACCTCGTCGGCCGGCGTGCCCTCGTTGCTGCTGCCGTCCAGCGACGCGCCGATGTCGTTGACTACCACCATGGCGCCGTGCTCGGCCATCATCAGCGCGATCTCGCGGCCGATGCCCTGCCCTGCGCCTGTCACCAGCGCCACCTTCCCGTTCAACATGCCCATGCTCATCCTTTCCCGCTTGATTTCACAAGGTAAGGCCTGGAATTATAGGGACGACCGGGCGGCGCCGCGCTTTCCAACATGCGGACGCCGGGAGGCCAAGATGGCCCGGGCCAGGTTGGTTAGAATGGTTGAAAAGGAGGTCCCATGAGACTTGGCATCGTCACGCCCGTATTGACGCGCCTCACGCGCGCCCACGCCGCCTGGGAAGCGAACGGCGGCATCGAAGACGTGGCGCGCATCGCCGTGGAAGCCGAGCGCCTGGGCTACGAGCACCTGACCTGCAGCGAGCATGTCGCCCTGCCCACGGCGGTGACGGCCACGCGCGGCGCCACCTACTGGGACCCGCTGGCCACCTTCGGCTACCTCGCCGCGAAGACCGAGCACATCCGCTTCGCCACTTTCGTGCTGGTGCTGGGCTATCACCATCCCCTGTCCATCGTGAAGCGCTACGGCACCCTGGACCGCATCTGCGGCGGCCGGCTCATCCTGGGCGTGGGCGTGGGCTCGCTGAAAGAGGAATTCGAGCTCATCGGCGCGCCCTTCGCGGGGCGCGGGCCGCGCGGCGACGACGCCATCCGCGCCATTCGCGCCGCGTGGGGACGCGAAACGCCCGAATACCGCGGCAGCCATTACCGGTTCAACGATTTCGTCATCGACCCGACCGCGCCGCGCACCGAAGTGCCCATCTGGATCGGGGGGCGCACCGAGCGCTCGCTGCGCCGCGCCGTCGAACTGGGCGAATGCTGGTCGCCCTTCGGCCTGACCGTTGCCGAGATCGGCGACATGGTGCGCAAGGCCAAAGCGACGGCCGCCTGGGCCGCGCGCAAGACGCCGCTGGACGTGGGCCTGCAGACCGATCCCGTCGATCCCCTGGGCGACCGCGCCGCCACCCTCGCGTTGGTCGAGCAGTGCCGGGCCGCCGGCACCACGGTGCTCAACCTGCGCTTGGTGAGCTCGTCCATCGAGCACTACTGCGAACAGCTCGCGGCCATGCGCGAACTGGTGCCCATGAACGCGCACTCGAAATGAAAGCGCTGCCGCTGTCGGGCATCCGCGTGCTCGACCTGTCGCGCGTCATGGCAGCGCCCATCTGCGCCCAGGCGCTGGGCGACCTGGGCGCCGAGGTCATCAAGGTGGAACGACCCGGCGTGGGCGACGAGAGCCGCTCCTACGGCGAGACCCTCAAGGACGCCGAAGGCCGACCCACCACGGACTCCGCCATGTTCCTGGCGGTGAACCGCAACAAGAAGAGCATCACGGTGGACATCGCCAAGCCCGCGGGCCAGGACATCGTCCGGGCTCTGGCCGCCGAGTCGGACGTGGTGGTGGAGAATTTCCGCACCGGCGACCTCGCGCGCTATCGCCTGGACGAGACCTCCCTCAAGGCGCTCAATCCGCGCCTGGTGTACTGCTCCGTTACCGGCTTCGGCCACACCGGGCCGGATCTGCACACGCCGGGCTACGACCCCATCTTCCAGGCGCGCGCCGGCTGGATGAGCGTGAACGGCGAAACCGACGACGCCCCCATCATCGTGGCCGCCAACATGGTGGACACGGTCACCGGCTTCGTCGCCGCCATGAGCGTGCTGGCCGCGCTGTATCACCGCGACCGGGGCGACGATCCGGCGGGCAAGGGACAGTCCATCGACCTGGCGCTGCTGGACACGGCCTTCGCCGCCATAAATGTGCGCGCCCAGGACTACCTGATCTCGGGGAAACAGCCACCGCGGCGCCAGAACCTGGGCAGCGTGGTTCCGTGCGCCGACGGCAGCCTCGTGGTCTCGGCCGGAAGCAATGCCAATTGGAAGTCCCTGTGCCGGGTCATCGGGCAGTCCGACCTCGCCGAAGACAGCCGTTACGCCACCCATGCCGGGCGCAACCGCCACAAGCACGAGATTTTCGGGCAGGTGAACGAGGCCACGCGCGCATGGAAAATGACTGAGCTCGCAGCGGCGCTGGAGGCGGCCGAAGTGCCCGCCGCGCCGGTGCTGAACTTCCAGCAGGCGTTCGATCAGCCGCAGGCCAGGGAGCGGGGCCTGCGCAAGCCCGCGCGCCATGGCAGCGGACAGGACATAGGCCTGGTAGCCAACCCAATCAACTTTTCCTCGACACCTATCAGGGAGTATCGCGCGCCGCCGCAGTTGGGACAGCATACCGAGGAAGTGTTAAAGCAGTTGCTGGGTATGAGCCAGGCCCAAATTGATGAGCTGAAGGAAAACAAAGTCATCTGATACGGATCTCCCCTCTCCCCGCCCCTCTCCACCTGGGAGAGGGACTTAGACCCCCGGCGCGAAGCGGCGGGCCTCGTGATCCTTCACGAGAGATTGTGGTACGTAGAAACAGACCAGACGGGGCACAATGACTTTGAGGAGAACGTCATGACTGAAAGCGGAAAAAAATTTCTGGCGGCGCGCGACTTTCTGATCGCCAACCGGGAGAACTACGAAGCGGCCTATAAAGGGTTCAAGTGGCCTGACCTGCCTCAGTTCAACTGGGCGCTGGATTTCTTCGACGAACAGGCGCGAGGCAATGACCGCCCGGCGCTGTGGATCGTGAACGAAAAGGGCGCCGAGCAGAAGCTGACTTTCGCGCAAATGAGCGAGCGCTCCAGCCGCGTGGCCAATTTCCTGCGGTCAAGGGGAGTCAAGCGCGGCGACCGGCTGCTGGTCATGTTGCCCAACGTGGTGCCGCTGTGGGAAATCACCCTGGCGGTGATCAAGCTGGGCGCGGTGATCAGCCCCGCCACTACGCTGCTGTCCAAACCCGATCTCGCCGACCGCATCGAGCGCGGCGGCATCACCTGCGTGATCACCGACGCGGCCGGCGCGGCCAAATGCGACGACCTGCCGGGGGGTTGCCTGCGCATCCTCGCCGGCGGCGCCGCCCAGTCCGGCTGGATCGACTATGCCGAGGCGGACGCCGCCGGCGCCGACTTCCGCGCCGACCGCCCCACCGGCCGCGACGATCCGCTGCTGCTGTACTTCACCTCGGGCACCACCGCCAAGCCGAAAATGGTGCTGCACACCCAGCAGAGCTATCCCGTGGGCCATTTGTCCACGCTGTACTGGCTGGGCCTGCGCCCGGGCGACGTGCACTGGGCCGTCAGCTCGCCGGGCTGGGCCAAGCACGCCTGGAGCTGCTTTTTCGCGCCGTGGAACGCGGGCGCCACGATTTTCATTTATGAGCAGGAGCGCTTCGACGCCGTGCGCTCGCTCAACACGGTGGCGCGTTGCGGCGTCACCAGCCTGTGCGCCCCGCCCACGGCCTGGCGCGCCATCATCCTGCAGGACCTGAAAAGCTTTCCGGTCAAGCTGCGCGAAGTGCTGTCGGCCGGGGAGCCGCTCAATCCCGAGGTGATCGAGCGGGTGCGCGCCGCCTGGGGACTGACCATTCGCGACGGCTACGGCCAGACCGAGACCACCTGCATCGTGGCCAACCCGCCCGGCCAGCCGGTGAAGCCCGGTTCCATGGGCCGGCCCCTGCCCGGCTACCGCGTGGACCTGCTGGACCCCGACGACCGCGTAGGCAACGAAGGCGAGGTAAGCGTCGCGCTCGATCCGGCCCCGCTTGCGCTCATGCAGGGCTACCACGCCGACGCCGCCAAGACGGCGGAGGTGCTGGGCGGACGGCATTACCGCACCTCGGACGTGGCCAGCCGCGACGCCGACGGTTACCTCTTTTTCGTCGGCCGCACCGACGATGTGTTCAAGAGCTCGGACTACCGCATCAGCCCCTTCGAGCTGGAGAGCGCGCTGATCGAGCACGCCGCCGTGGCCGAGGCGGCCGTGGTGCCCAGTCCCGACGAGCGGCGCCTGGCCGTGCCCAAGGCCTTCATCGTGTTGAAGCCCGGGCAAGCGCCCACGCGCGAAACCGCCGATTCCATATTCGCCTTCCTGAAGGACCGGGTGGCGCCCTACAAGCGCATACGCTGCATACAGTTCTCCGATCTTCCGAAAACGATTTCAGGAAAGATTCGCCGGGTCGAACTGCGCACCAACGAGGAAGCGCTGCGCAAAAGCGGCCAGACGGCGCCGAATGAATTCTGGGAGGCGTAGGCTCATGAGCACTGTACCGCAGGGCAAATTTCGCGCGCCGCTGGTGGACGAGGCCTGGCTGTCCAGGCACACCGAGCCCATTCTCGAACCCGACATTCCCATCATCGATCCCCATCATCACCTGGGCTTCGAGGGCACCAACGTTCAGTACCTCGTGCCCGATGTGCTGCGCGACATGGCGAGCGGCCACAACGTCGTGGCCAGCGTGTTCTCGGATTGCCGCGCGCACTATCGGCCCGACGGCCCCGAGCACCTGCGGCCGGTTGGCGAGACCGAGTTCGTGGCCGCCGAGGCGGAGAAGCACGCCAAGGCGCATCCGCACGGCATCAAGCTGTGCGCCGGCATCATCGGCGTGGCCGACCTGACCCTGGGCGATCGCATCCAGGAGGTGCTGGAAGCCCACATCGAAGCGGGGCGGGGGCGCTTCCGCGGCATACGCGGCCACACCCACCACGATGCCGAAGAGACCGTGGCGGGCGTCAACTGGCCGGATCGCTTTCTCTACGAACCGAAGGTGCGCGAAGCCATCGCCCGCTTGTCAGCGCTCGGGCTGGTATACGAGTCCTGGCTGTTCCACCCGCAAATCCCGCACCTCGCCGACCTCGCGCGCGCCCAGCCGCAGACCACCATCGTGCTCAACCACTGCGGCGGTCCGCTGCTCACGGGACGCTGGGCCGGCAAGGCGGACGAGGTCTACCCGGTATGGAAAAAGGCCATGCAGGAGCTGGCGCGCTGCGACAACGTCCACGTCAAGGTGGGGGGCCTCGGCACCACCACACTAGGCTACAAACTATGGGACCGCGAGACGCCGATCTCTTCGGACGAACTCGCGCGCGAATGGTCGCGTTGGATAGAGCCGACCATTGAGATGTTCGGTCCGCGGCGCTGCATGTTCGAAAGCAACTTTCCCATCGACAAGCGGACTGTCAGCTATGCGGTGCTGTGGAATGCGTTCAAGGTTCTTACCAAGAGCTATGGCAAGGAAGAGAAAGCAGCGCTTTTCAGCGAAACCGCCGCAAGGGTGTTCCGAACAGGCGAGGGCGCGGCGGGGTGAAACAACGTCATGGTTCCTTGGCCAAATTGGCTTCAAAGCTGCGGTCTTTAAGCGGGAATTCGCACCGCCTCTTTCCGGGGCGCAGGCGAATTCCTTTGGCGATGTGCGCGGCAACTGCGCACGCGGCGGCGGTTTGCTCGACAACGCGCAACTCGTAGACATTGTTTTTTCTCTCTATGGAGACTTCACCTATGTAGGCATCCATTCCTCCTACGAGATATTCCTTGACGCGCGCCGTGGTTCCCTCATCGCGCCATTCGGACCCGCTCACCGCTCCGGACTCTCTACGAGCTGCTTCGAATCCGCAATCGTGGCCCTGCGGTGTAAACGAGATGTACTTGAACTCGGCAACCCTTCCGCCGTCAACGCGGATCGTCAGCCAATGTCTGACGTTTCCAAGAGTGCCCTGACACGCGAACGTCCTCGGTTCATCTGCCAGGGCTTGCGTGAACAATGAACACAGCGTCACAGCGCTGACCAGGGATATCGTCGAGATTGGTCCACATTTCTTGTTCACGGTCCGTCCGCCACCTATCGATGAAAAGCCTGGTAGTAGCGCGAAATACGAACAGCGTCCGGCATCTCGCTGGCATAACGGCCGGCCCCCGCTGAATTGCTCACGAAGGGCTTGACGTATTCTGCTCGCGCCCTGTACAGGGCTTGCACCTGGTCTTCGGGCGTCATTTGAGGCAGGTTCGGATTGTCCCTGAGCGCGTTATTCATGATGATCTTATTTCCGGTGTTCCTCGATTGAACGGATTGGCTAAAGAGCGCTTCTTGGACGCCTCGATCAGCCGTGCTGAATCCCAGCGAAGCGGCGTAATCCGCGACGGGCTGGTAATGCGACCGTACCATGAAATCCTTTTGCGCCTTGGCAAACCCCGTTGGATCAGACTTCGCAGCCTCAAGATAACGGCGAGTGAAATCCAGAGTGCCCGGCATCAACGGTTTGCCCGTGGTTGGATCGGCGAATCCCTTGGCATAAGGAGCGCCCTCGGGACTGGCCAAAAATGCGGGCATGCCGTCTTTCGAGGATAGCTGATATTGCCCGTAAGAAACACCTCCGCGATCGGGCTCGCCGTCGCCCATGGTGCCGCTGGAAACGCTGGACACGTCCTTGGCTTCATAACGGCGGGACAGGCAGCCGAGCGAGTCCCCGCCGGGGGCCGCGCATTGGTACAGATCGACCGCATGCTGAGTCTCGGGGCCATACACGCCATCGTCGGCGATGCCAAGCGCGCGTTGCATGGCCGCTACTTCCTCGCCCCGATCGCCCTTCTTCAATTGCCCAGGAATGGCAGGCGGTAATCCATCGCCTGGCGCGATGGCTCTCTGGGGCTGAGCGGGGTTTTGCTGCGGTTGTAGGTCGAGGACGTCAGGCATGAAGGGCTCCCTGAAAGGCGCGGCGAGACCGACACGCGGGGGATTTCGCCTGCCAACAGGCCGCAGGAACCTTTATTAAACAATATATTTAATAAGTCAACTATTTGTTTATTCCGGCTGGAAGTTCATCTGCTTGGTGATGCGCTGCCACGCGGCCAGGTCCACGCGCAGCCGCGCGGCAAACTCCTCGGGCGTGCTGCCCAGCGGCTCCAGGCCGAAATCGGCCATGCGCTTGGCGAAGTCCGGATCGTGGGTGACCTTGACGGTGTCGCCATTGAGCTTGGTCACCACCTCCTGCGGCAGCTTGGCCGGACCGACAATGCCGAACCAGCCCGTGGACAGCAGGTTGTTGGGCAGGTCGCGGACCTTGGGATCCTTGGATTCCTCCAGCGTGGGCACGTCGGGCACCAGTGCGCTGCGCTTCTTGCCGGCCACGGCCAGGATGCGCAGCTTGCCCTGGTCCGCGAGCGGCTTGAGTATGCCCACGGTGGTGTAGACGATCTGCACGTCGCCGGCGTACATGGACTGGAACGCCGGCGCCGCGCCATTGAAGCGGATGCTCTCGAACTGCGAGCCCGAGGCCAAGCGGAAGCCCTGCATGGTGAGGTAGTCGGTGGCGCCCATGCTGCCGTAGAAGCGCTTGCCGGGGTTGGCCTTGGTGTCGGCGATGAGCTCGTCCAGGGTGCGGATGTTGGGCAGCGTGCTCGACACCGCGATGGCCGTGGGCACGGCCACGATCATGGAAATGGGCGTGGTGTCGCGCAGCGAGTCGATGTCGTAGCTCTTGCTCATCCACGGCAGCGAGGCGAGGCCCAGCCCGCCGTACAGGATGGCATATCCGTCGGGCTCGGACTTGGCTACCTGCACGATGGCGATCTGCGAGGCGGCGCCGGGCTTGTTTTCCACGATCATGGGCTGCCCGAGCAGAGGCCGCATCTTGTCGGCGTACACGCGCGCGGCGAGGTCGGTGGGGCCGCCCGGGGGCTGGCCCACGACCAGGCGCACGGGTTTGTTGGGATAGTCGGCGGCCGGCGCGGGCGCTGCTAATGCGAGGCCGGCGGCCGCGAGGGTTCCAGCGGCGAGCTTGGTTGCTGCGATCATGTTGTCTCCTTTGCTAACGCTTGATTCCATGGCGCTCTGGCGGCGCTGCAATTCAATTCTGTCTGGTTAACGCATCCGCGGTTCTTTAATTCAGCGCGCCTGCTGTTCCTAGTTCAACGCACCTTTGGCGCGGGCCGCCTCGATCTCCTCCTTGCCTAGTCCGAGGACGTTGGCCAGCACCTCGTCGGTATGTTCGCCGATGCGCGGCGAGCGCCCCACGTGGATGGCGTGCTCGTCCAGCCGAAAGGGCGGCATTTCGTACAGGTGCTCGCCCATGGACGGATGATCGCGCTTCACCCAGTGCCCGCGCGCCGCGAGTTGGGCATCCTCCATGATGTCCTTGCCGGTGGCAACGCGGTGGGCCGGCACGCCGGCGGCGAACAGGGCGTTCTCCACCTGTTCCACCTCGCGCGTGCAGGTCCAGTCGGCGATGGCGCGCTCCAGTGCCTCGTTGTGCGCCCTGCGCCACGCCAGGTCCTGCCCATCGGAAGGCGATGCGGCAAGGCCGATGACGCCCGCCAGGGCGCGCCACTGCGCGTCGTTCTCCACGCTGATGGCGCACCAGCGGTCGTCGCCGGCGCACGGGAACACGCCCTCGGGCGCGCGCGCCAGGCTGGCGTTGCCCATGCGCGCATGGCGCGCGCCGGTGAGCTGCTCGTGCAGCAGGCCCGGAGCCAGCACGTGGGCCACGATTTCGAATTGCGACAAGTCGATGTGCATGCCCTGGCCGGTGCGGCGGCGGTAATCCAGCGCCGCCATCAGCGCCGTGCCCGCCGTCCACACCACCAGCGTGTCGGTATAAGGCTCGCCCGTGCCCACCGGCACGCGGTCCGGCCAGCCGGTGAGGTGGGCAAGGCCCACCAGCCCCTGCAGCGTGACGCCCAGGCCGGGCGCGCGCGCATTGGGACCGTCCTGGCCCTGGGCACTGGAGCTGATCATGATGATATCGGGCCGGTCGCGCCTGAGCGACTCGTATCCCAGACCAAGGTCGTCCAGCACGCCGGGCACAAAATTCTCGTTCACGAGATCGGCCTTCAGGGCGAGAAGCCGCGCCAGGCGCTTGCCCTCGGGGTGCTTGAGATCGAGCGTGATGCCCAGCTTGCCGGCATTGTGCTGGTCGAAGTAGCCCGAGTTGTTGCGGCTGGGCTTGCCGCGAAACGGCGTGGACAGCCGCGTGCCATCGAGGCGCGTGTTGGACTCGATCTTGATCACGGTGGCGCCGTGATGGGCGAGAAAGCGCGACAGCACCGGTCCCGCCACCGCCCAGCCGAAATCGCACACCAGCAGGCCGGCGAGCAACCCCTTCCGCTTGTCGGAGCTCTCTTCCATCACCGGCCCTTGAACTCCGGAGGCCGTTTGTCGCGGCGCGCCCGCATGGCTTCCTTGGCGTCCTCGGAATTGATGCAGACGTTGAAGATGTAGCGCTCGTACTGCACGTACTGCTGGTAGGTCTCGCTGTCGGCGCGGCGTATGGCCTGCTTGGAGAAATACAGCGCCAGCGGCGGGTTGGCCGCGATCTCTTCGGCCAGGGTGAGCGCGGCGGATTGCAGCTCGGCCGCGGGCACCACGCGGTCCACCATGCGCATGGCCAGCGCTTCCTTCGCGTCCACCAGCCGGCCGGTGAAGCCCAGGTCCGAGGCGGCGCCCGGCCCCACGCGGCGCGGCAGCAGGTACCCCAGCATGTCTGACAGCGGCAGGCCGAGCTTGGCGTGGCCCGCGCCGAGGCGCGCGCCGTCGGCGGCAATGACAATGTCCGAGGCCAGCGCCATGGTGAGGCCGCCGCCCACGGCCACGCCGTTGACGGCGGCGATGAGCGGCTTCTCGAAACCGAACAGCGATCCGTTCAGGGACTGCTCGGGATGGATATTGCGTTGGCGCACGCGCTCGGGACTCACCGGCCGGTCGTCGCCCTTGGCCTGCAGGTCGGCGCCCACGCAGAAGGCGCGGTCGCCTGCACCGGTGAGCACCAGCACCCGCACCGCGTCGTCGGCCGCCGCGGCGGCCATGGCGGCGCAGAACTCGTCGTACAGCACCGCGTTGATGGCGTTCATGCGCTCGGGCCTGTTGAGCGTGATGCGCGCCACGCCCTTGGCCACGCTGTACAGGATGGTGGTGTGGTTCGAGGAATGCGAAGCGGCCGGGGCGTTGTCGGTCATTCGGATATGCCGTATTGCTTGGCGATGCGGCTGTTGATGGGGATTTCGCGCTTGATCTGGTCGAGCACTTCCTGTGGGGTGCTGGCCACGATTTCGTAGCCGAACACGGTCTGCATGCGCTCCACGATCTTGGGGTCCTTGAGCGCGGCGGTCCACTCGCGGTGCAGCCAGTCGATGCGGTCATTGGGCGTGCCGGCGGGCGCGAACAGCGCGTACCATGAGATGACTTCGACGTTGGGATAGACCTCGGAAATGGACTGCACGTTGGGCAGCAGGGGCGAGCGGTTGCGCGAGCCGATGGCGATGCCCTTGGCGCGGCCGCCGCGGATCTGGCCGAGTTCGGTGCCCACGGTGGACAGCACCACATCCACTTCGCCCGAGAGCAGCGCGGCGTCGAACTCGGCGCTCGACTTGTAGGGCACGTCGAGGAACTGCACGCCTCCCGCCTCCTGCAGTTGCAGCAGCCCGATGCGCGAGCCCGTGGCACCCTCGCCGACTTTCACGCCGCCGGGCCGGGACTTGGCGAGTGCGATCAGCTCCTGCAAGTTGTTGGCCGGCACCTTGGGGCCGGCCGCGAACAGAATGCCATGCCGCGTCAGCATGGTGATGTAGGCGAAGTCCTTGAGCGGATCGTAGCGCGGCTCTTTTTCCACATACGGGTTGACGGTGAGCGGCGCCGCATAGACGAGGCCGATGGTGTAGCCGTCGGGATCGGCGCGCTTGATGCGCTGCGGTGAAAGCGTTCCGCCCGCGCCTACTGCGGGGTCCAACACAACCGGCTTGCCTACCTTGGCCTGGATCTGGTCCGCCATCTGGCGCATGGCGACATAGAACGCCGTGCTGGGCGAGAGTGGCATCACCACCGTCATGGCCCGGGCCGGAAAGGCCTGGCCGAATGCTGTCGAACTCCCTGCCATGGCGCACGCGGCCATCAACCCGCGAACGGCGATAGAGATAGACATGCCTGTTTTCCTCACGACGCTCCTCCTCAAGGATGACGGCAAGGCCTGGCCACAGGGCTCATGCTACTCCCTCGCCCGGAGGGCGAGGCCTCGTGAAGAAGAAGCCATGCCATCCGGTTCACGACACCACACCCAGCGACTTCAGACGCGCCAGGGCTGCGGCATCCACGCCGGCCAGTTCCGCCAACACCTCGGCAGTGTGCGCGCCGACGGAAGCCGGTACCGAGGGGCGAGGGTCAAGACCTTGCGCCCCGCGCACGCGGAACAGCGGGCCTGGAAACTGAACCGTGTTGCCATGGCCGTCTGCCAAGGGAGTAAAAAATCCCCGCGCTTGCATTTGCTGGTCCTGTCGCATGTCCGACAGCTCCGCAACCGGAAACAAGATCATGTAGCGCTTCAACGCCCCCGCATACAACTCGGCCCGCGTCTTGCTGCGAAAAAAGCGCTCGATGCGCCGCACATAAGTATCGGCCACGGCCTGGCTGAGGGTGAGCGTGCTGATGGCCTCCCAGTCCACGTCCTTGAGGCCGTCGTCCATGCCCTCTTCCGCCATCCATTCCACCAGGCGCAGGGTGCGCAGGCCCAGGCGCTTGCCCACCGACAGGCGGTAGCACACATAGCCGTCCTTGCACGGCCAAACCGTGGGGATGGCCACGTCGCCGTAGCCGCTGTAGGTGCGGCGCGGCTTGACGCGGCCGAGGTGCTGCCACCAGGGCACCGCGTCCACCAGCGCGGCTTCGATGGCCTCGTGCGCCGACAGGTCGATGCCCTCGCCCACGCCGTCGCGCTGCGCCGAAAAGAGCGCCGCGCCGGCCGCGAAGCTCGCCTGGGAACCGGCCTGCGCCCACAGGGTTTCCTCGCTGATGCGCACCGGCGGACGATCTTCGTTGCCGTTCAGGAACAGCATGCCGCCCGCGGCCTGCAGGATGAGGTCGCCGCCGGGCCAGTCGCGCCGCGGCCCGGTCAGGCCGAAGGGCGTGATGGCCGCGGCCACCAGCTTGCGCCTTCCGGCGCGCACATCGGCGGGACACAGTCGATGGGCCTCCAGCCACGCCGGCGTCGCCGAAGCGATGACGACGTCGGCGGCGTCAATCAACCGGTCGAGCAGCGCCCGGCCCTCGGGCCGGGCGACGTCGAGGGCCACCGAGCGCTTGGAGGTGTTGTAGGCCAGCCACTGCGCCGACACTTCGCCGCCGTTCCATGGGACCCGCGGCGGTTCAATCCGCCATCGTTCCATACCGGGCGGTTCGATGCGCAACACGTCGCAGCCCATGTCGCGCAGCAGCTTGCCGGCGAACATGGCGGCGGGATCGCCCAGCTCCACCACGCGGTAGCCGGACAACAGCCCGGGCGTAGCGCTCATGTGCCGGTCAATAAATCAGGGGAACGTCGTCCGAGCCGTCCGGCTCGGGCAGGCGGACTTCGCCGCCGGCCCGCGAAGGCAGGATGACGCGCGCCGACCCCGGCGCGGAAATCTCGCCGCGCTGGTTCTCGCACCACACTTCGAGGTCGACCACGCAGCGGCCCTGCTCCACGGACTTGGCCGCGACCCGGCCCTTCACCCACTGCATGTCGCCCACGAAGTTGAAGCGCCGGTACTCGCTTTTCATGCGCCAGATCCAGGCGCCGTCGCCCATCCAGTCGGTGATGAGGTGCGACAGGAAGGCGCTGCGCATTCGGCCGAAGTCGTACGCCGCGGGATTGCCCACCATGCGCGCGGCACGATCGTCCCAGTGCAGGCGCTCCACCACGTCCCAGGCGCCGTTCTCGTTGCGGTTGAAGAACCCCGGCGCGCGCTTGCGGTGCTTCCAGGCGAGGCGGCTGTTCTGCACGCCCGCGCCCCAGCCGCGCATCCACGCCACCGTGTCGGTAACGGTCAGCGGGCCCTTGGCCAGCGTGGGCAGCTCGTCGCCAACGTTGACGTCCTCCCAGTGGCGGGTGTCCGCGCCGCGCGGCGGCGCCTGCTCGGCATAGGCGCTGTCGATGGCGTCGATCTGGTCCGGCGTCCAGCTCGCCGGCTGGACGCTCGAGTACTTGCCCGACTTCACGGCGGCGTCGCGTTCCACGCGCACGAACTTAAAGCGGTCGATGGCCACCAGCTCGCGGCGCTGGTTGGTGAAATCGGCGCGGTAGCGCGTGATCACGCTGCGCCCGCCGCCCATGCTGCTGTTGGGCTTCTCTTCCACCGCGCACAGGTAATAGCGCTTGGTCATGCGGTCGCCGGGCAGGATGGGCCGGAACCATTCCCACTCGTCGCCGGAGAAAAATTCGTGCACGCCGGCCAGCGCGTGCGCGCCGCGCGCGCGGATTTCCGGCCGCATGGCCTTGATCTCGCTCGTGCCCATGGTGACGGCGAACAGCGGTGCCGCGATCATGGAGCCCCAGCGTGTGCGCCTGCCGTAGTCTTCGTCGCAATACAGCGGATTGTCGTCGCCGTAGCCGTGCGCGAAATGGCGCATACCGTCGATGCCGGCCTCGATGTTGAAGGGCGAAGCCTGGGGGACCAGCACGCCTATGCGCTGGCGCATGAGCGCAATGCCCTCGTCGGTGATTTTCGCGCTGGGCTTTTCAGCAACCTGGCTCAACGAATTTCTCCTCGCTTATTGCTTGTTGATTGCTCGGCAACTGCAAAAAGTTAGCACAATTCACCGCCTGGTTGCTGCTGATACTTTATCAAAAAACCCATAATCATATTAATCATTGAGCGATGTTGCCGATTGAGCAGTTGAGGGCGCCGGCCCGTTCCGCTAGTATGGCGATTGACCGCAGGTGACGATTTCGTAAACGGCTGGCTTCCCCTTTCCCCGACCCCTCTCCCAAGGAGAGGGGCTTAAAACCCGCGAGTTTTTCATCCCTCTCCTTGGGAGAGGGACCGCGGGAGAGGGAAGGCACTAACACCCCTCATTCCAAACCCTTATCGGAAATTCTCGTGGAACTAGAACTTGAGTTGACGGCCGAGGACGAGGCTTTCCGTGCCGAGGTGCGCGCCTTCCTCGACGCCAATCTTCCGGCCGACTGGGGCAAGGGCCCCAAGCCCTGGAAGAACGAGACCGAGCGCATCGCCTTCCTGCGCGACTGGCAGCGGCGGCTGAACAAGGCGCGCCTCGCGGCCGTGGCCTGGCCCAGGGAATACGGCGGGCGCGACGCCGGCATCGTGCAGCAGGTCATTTACAGCGACGAGATGTCCAAGCGCGCCACCCCCGACATCCTCAACCGCGGCGCCATCCTGCAGCTCGGGCCGGCCATCATCCAGTGGGGCACGCAAGAGCAGAAAGATTATTTCCTGCCGCGCATGCTCAATGCCGATGACGAGTGGTGCCAGGGCTTTTCCGAGCCGGGCGGCGGCAGCGACCTCGCCGCCATGACCACCAGGGCCGAGCTGGAAGGCGACACGTTCTACATCACCGGCTCGAAGATCTGGACCTCGCGCGCCGAGCGCGCCGACTGGTGCTTCCTGCTGGCGCGCACCGATCCCGATGCCAAGAAGCACGGCGGCATCTCGGCCTTCCTGCTCAACATGCACCAGCCCGGCATTTCCATCCACCCGCTGAAGCAGATCAGCGGTCCCATGGGCTTCAACCAGGTGTTCTTCGACCGCGTGAAAGTGCCCATGAGCGGACTGCTCGGCAAGCTGAACGCCGGCTGGAAGGTGGCCACCAATACCCTAAGATACGAGCGGGCCGGCACCGCCACCTCGCGTGCCGAGCGGCGCATGGAAGTGCTCACCAAGCTCACGCGCGAGACCGTGGTGGACGGCCGCCGCCGCATCGACGACCCGCTGGTGCGCGACCGCCTGGCGCGCTACTCCTGCGTGGTGCAGGCGCTGAAGGAAATCGGCTGGCGCGCGATTGTCGGGGGGTTGAAGGGGATGCCGCCGGGGCCGGAGACGTCCATTGCCAAGCTGCTGTGGTCGGAGACCGACCAGGCCATGGCTGACTATGGAATGGAGTTATTGGGACCCTATGGGCCGCTGCAGGGGGCTACTCCGCACGCCGTTAAGCGCGGCAACCCCGCGATGTCCTACCTGGTGATGCGGGCCGCGACCATTGGCGGGGGTACATCCGAGATTCAACGCAACATTATCGGTGAACGAGTATTGGGTTTGCCTAAAGACTAATAGCCGTGGCGGATATGCATACGCCGCTGTAACGTTTTCCATCCCCGGCCCTTCCCCAAGGAAGGGAGAAAACCTCCTCCGAGAAAAGAGACGGAGAAATTTAATGGCTGCACAACCTCAATCCGAGCCCTCCGTGAGCGAGCTCCAGGAAGCGCAAGACCGTCTGCGCATCGTGCTCGACTCGTCGCGCGACTTTCTCAAGCGCGGCTGGTCGGTCAAAGGCTTTCGCGACATCATCGAGAGTGAGACCGGGTATTCCGCCCAGCTCTGGCAGGAGGTGTGCCGCCTGGGCTGGCCGGGCACCATGCTGGCCGAGCAATACGGCGGCACCGACGGCAACTTCCTGGAAGTGGCCGGGCTCATGGAGGCCTGCGGAGCCGCCATTGCGCCGCTGCCGCTGGCGGGCAATGTGGTGGCCGCCGCGCTGGTGGCGGGCTGCGGCAACGATGGCGCCAAACAAAGGCTGCTGCCCGGCGCGGCTTCGGGCGAGGGGCCGCTGGCGCTGGCGCTGCTCGAAGCAGGGCTGTCGGCGGACCGCACCAACGTCAAGCTGGCGGCGCGCGCCGAGGGCGGCGGCTTCACGCTCGAAGGCAGCAAGCTGTTCGTGCCCTATGCCAACGCCGCGCGCGAGTTCATCGTCGCGGCGCGCCTGGACGGCCAGCTCGCGCTGTTCGCCGTGCCGGCCGCGGCCGCCGGCGTGCAACTGGTCAAGCTCAATCCCCTCGACTGGTCGGCGCTGTTCGAAGTGAAATTCGGCGCCGTGAAAGTGGGCCCGCAAGCGCTGCTGGCGCGCGGCGACGAAGCCGCGAAGCTGCTGGGCGAGGCGCTGCTGCAGGGCGACACCCTCATCGCCTGCGAAGTGGCCGGGGTGTGCCAGACCGCGCTCGACCTGGCCGCGGCCTACGCCAACGACCGCATCGCCTTCGGCAGGCCCATCGGCCAGTTCCAGGGCGTGAAGCACCGCCTGGTGAACTTGCGCGCCGACATCGAGGTGGCCCGCTCGCTCATCCGCACCGCCACCCAGGACATTGCCCTGGCCGACCCCAAGCGCCGCGTCTCGGCGGCGCACGTGGCCTTCTGGTGCATCGACAAGTTGAAAAAAGTGCCCGAGGGTTGCCTGCAGGTGTTCGGCGGCATCGGCTTCACCTGGGAGCACGACATCCACCTGTACCTGCGGCGCGCGGCCACGCTGTCGTCGCTGCTCGGTGAGCAGTCGGAATACCGCGAGATCGTGGCGAACCACCTGGACAGCGGGGCCCTGTAAGGCCACGGCACGACTGCCCCAATCTTTTGGGGTTACTGCGCGGCGCGCAGCTTGGGCAGCATTTTCTTCAGCTCGCCCTTGCGGCTCTTGCCCGAGTCGGTGCGCGGCACGTCCTCGTGCCGCACCACCACGATTTCGCCCGGCACCTTGTAGGCGGACAGCCGCTCCTTGAGCTGCGCGCGCAGCGACTCGCCGGTCACGCTGTGGCCCTCCAGCGGCACCACCACCGCCGCCACCGCCTCGCCGCGCTTCGGATCGGGCAGGCCGAACACGATGGCCTCGCGCACGCCGGGCAGTGCCTGCAGTTGCAGCTCCACCTCGCGCGGGGCCACGTTGGCTCCCGCCGTCTTGATCATTTCGGTGCCGCGGGCGTGGAAGTAGATGTAGCCCGCCTCGTCGAGCCGGCACAGGTCGCCGGTGGGGAACCAGCCGTCGGGGGTGAGGAACTCGGCGCGCTCCTTCTTGTAGTAGCCCTGCATGAGCGAGTAGCCGCGCACCTCCAGCTCGCCCACTTCGCCGGGCGGCAGCACGGCGCGCGTCTGCGGGTTCACGATGCGGCGCTCGATGCCTTCCACGGCGTGTCCGAGGCTGCCGGCGCGCTCGGGCGGCAGGATGCCGGGCCGGGTCTCCACGCCGTGCGGGCCGAAGGTCTCGGTCATGCCGAGCAGGTTGAGCACGCGGCGCTCCATGGGCACGATGTTACCGTGCTCGTCGCGGGGCTCGGCGGCCCCGCCGTCGCGCACCGAACTCACGTCGGCGCCCTGCTCGCGCGCCAGGTCGAACAGCGCGTTCTTCTGCACCGGCCACAGGCTGATCTTGGTGACGCGCTGGCGCACCACGGTGTCGAGCATGTCCTGCTCGCGCGGGGACGGCGGGAACACCAGCGCCGCGCCGTCGAACAGCGCGGGGATGAGATTGGAGTTCAGCCCGCCCAGCCAGAACAGGGGCATGCCCACGAGGTCGCGGTCATCGCCGCGCAGGCTGCGGTAGGCGCGGTAGGTGTGCACCGTGCGCAGCGCCGAGCCGTGGGTGTGCACCACCATTTTGGGATCGGCCGTGCTACCCGAAGTGCAGATGGTGACGAACTCATCGCCGGGGACCACCGCGGTCTCGGCTGCGGCCAGCAGCGCTCCGTCCAGGCCCGGCTGCGCGCGCGCGGCATCGGTCAGCGCGTCAGGGCAGGCCAGAGCCCATGCCGGGGGATGAGCATCGCCCCACAGCAGGATGCGGCGCAGATAGGGATGGCTGGGCAGCGCCAGCGGCTGCGCCTTCTGATCGCTCAACCCCGGCAGCGCCTTCTCCAGCCGCTCGCGGTAGTCGTGGCCGGCGTACTCGGCGCTGGCAAACAGCGTGTGCACGTCACCATGCGCCAGCACCCAGGCCAGCTCGCGTGGCTGGTACAGCGTGCTCACCAGCACCATGAAGGCGCCGATGCGCCCCGCCGCCAGCCAGGTGAACACCCATTCCGGGGAGTTGGGCATGAGTATGCCCACGCGCGCGCCCTTGCCGATGCCCATGGCGAGCATGCCGCGCGCCATGCCGGCCGAGATGCGGTCCGCATCGGCATAGGTATAGCTTGTGTCGCCCGCGACAAGGAATTCCCGCTCCGCGAACTTGCGGCGGGCGTTCGCGAGCGCTTGCGGCAGGGTCGGGGGATAGTCCGGAAAAATGGGCTTGTCCATGCTCGCCCCTGCTATTGCAACGGAATGTGGGCTTTTCTCACCAGCTCCGTCCATTCCCGGGAATCGCGCTCCACGCGTTGCGCCAGGCCTTCGGGAGAAGTCATCAGCGCGGTGGCCTCCAGGTGGTCGAGCGTGTCCTTCACCTCTTTTGCCTGGCCGGCATCGACCACCGCGGCGTGCAGCGTTTTGACAATGTCGGGTGGCAGTCCCGCCGGCCCCCACAAGCCCTGCCACGACTGGTAGAAGCCGTTGAAGCCGATTTCCGCCGCGGTGGGCGTGTTCGGCAGGGCCGGATAGCGCTTGTTGCCGTCGACCATGATGGCCTTGACGCGCTTGTTGGCCACGTCGGCGACCACGCGCCCGATGGACTGGGAGCTCAGTTGCACCTCGCCGGCCAGCACGGCGTTGTAGGTGTCGCCCGAGCCCTTGTAGGTGACGCCGACCATGTCGATGCCGTAATCGGCCTTGATGGCCTCGAAGTGCAGCAGCGTCACGCCTCCGCCGATGTTGCTGTAGTTCAGCTTGCCCGGGTTCGCCTTGGCATACGCCACCATCTCCTGGAAGGTGTTGAAGGGCGCGTTGGCCGAAGCGACGATGACGCCGCCCTGCTGGCTCAGCAGGGAGATGGGTGTGAAGGCCTTTTGCAGGTTCATGGTGGGGTTGCGGGTGAAGGCGGGATAGGCGGCGAACGAACTGGTGTCGCCGAGCAGCGTATAGCCGTCGGGTGCGGCCTTGGCCACCACCTCGCGCGCGATGACCGCCGTGGCGCCGGGGCGGTTCTCCACGATGACCGGCTGCCCGAGCTTCTTCTGCATGGCCACGGCGAGAACCCGGCTGATGATGTCGGTATTGCCGCCGGCGGTGTAGCCGATGATCATGCGCACGGGCCTGCTCGGGAAGTCGGCGGACCAGGCGGTGGAGGCGGCCGTGAACAGCGCCACGCCCAGACAGGCAACGCGGTACAACATGCTCGCTCCTTTTGAGTTTTTTGGACGCAACCCTCGATTGATTGAGAATAGCGCGAGACCGCAGGACTGTCCAAGCAATGCGGCCGCGCAGGCATTTGCTACCATGCTTGAGTCACCAGGTCTGAAAGAACCGTCATGAGCGTCGCCATGACCGACGAGGAGGCCGCGGCCTTCCTCACCGAGCACCCCACCGTCACCATCGCCACCATCAACCCCAGCGGGGTGCCGTTGCTCTCGCCCATGCGTTACGTGAGCAAGGGATTGGAGTTGTATTTCCACACGCCGGGCAACACGCAGAAGGTGAAGAACTTGCGGCGGGATTCGCGTATGACGGCGCAGGTGGAGGATGGAGTCGAATACTTAGACCTTCGCGTGGTGATATTGACGGGAACAGCGACGGAGATCACCGATGAAGCGGAAATTGGCTGGTTTCGCCAGGCCATCAAGGACAAGTATTCCGGTCAGCGGCCTGACATGAAGAAGCTGCCCAAGGCCACGCAGGAGCACTATGCGGTGCCGTTCGTCACGTTCAAATTGACGCCGACGAAAGTAAAAAGCTGGGCTAATGCGAAGCTGCGCAAGCAACCAAAATAAAGTATTTTCTCGTTGCCCTCTCCCCATCCCCTCTCCCTGAGGGAGAGGGGTTAAACCTCGCGAGCTTTTCTTCCCTCTCCCGGGCAGAGGGACCGAGGGAGAGGGAAGCTAAAACAGCTCGACCAATAAACCTCAGTCGTCTACGTTGTTAAGCTTTATGCCTGGGTATGTTGCTTCAATCATGCGCCTGAAGCCTTCTCTCCAGGGCACCTGTGTCCGCCCCAACACCTCGTGCATCAGCGTCACATCGGGCCAGATCGGCCACTTCGCCTTGTCCGAGTACACGATCTTGGGCGTCTTGCCCACCAGCTTGCCAATGTAGGCGCAATACTCTTCAGCGCTCACGGTTTCGCTGCCCGCCCAGTTCACCGTGAGCGCGGGCAGACACGCCACCTCCAAAGCCCGGATCCCCAACCGCACATAGTCGTCTTCGAATATCGGGTTGTAGTTGTTCTTCTCGGCGGGATACAGCACCACCTCTCGCCCTTCCATGATCGCCTTCATCCGGTCAAAAGGCGCTCCACCGGCGGGTCCGTAGGTGGAGAAGATGCGAATGATGGTGGCGGGCAACCGGAACTCGTCCGAGCACACGTTCACCACCGCCTCGCCCGCGATCTTGGACAGGCTGTAGTTGTGGCTGTGCAGACCCGGCCGGTCGGTTTCCTTGAGCGGCCGCAGGCCCTGGTAGTCGTATTGCGAGCCGGTGGAGCAGTACACGAAGCCGCGCGCCCTGCGGTAACGCGACATCAGCCGGCCGGTGGCGTGGGCGTTCACCTCCACGGCGTGCCGCCAGTCGTCGGCCTCGCGCGTCACCGCGGCGCCGGCGTGGAACACGTAGTCCGCATCGGGCAGGTCGTCGAAGCTCTCGCCCTTGAGGTCCTTGCGCATGGGCCGGATG
>DATNCF010000671.1:0-9436 GCA_035571675.1 Burkholderiales bacterium
GAGGATCGCCGTCCAGTCCGCGGTCGGCCCCACCTCCGAAAGCGGCGCGACCAGCGAGCCCCCCTGCACACCGGGCTCGCCGCCGGTGACACCGATCGCCGACGGATGCTGCAGCCCCGCGCCCATTGGGGCCAGCGAATAGGGAGCCTCGGTCCGGTGCGGTCCGTAGGCAAAGAAGGTCCCGACGCCGCCGCGCCGCTCCCCGGGCCCGCCGGAATCCGGGAGTTCGCGCTTGGCGCGATACAGTACGGGATAGTAGGCCTCATTCATTTCCGCATTGGAGGTCTGGGCGCCGGGTGAGGACAGGGTGCCCGAAGAATCCTCGCCATCAGCGCCCGCATGGGCGCCGCCGCCGCCGGAGAGTTCATCCATGAGCAAGGTACTGAACATTCGGCCCGAACCGTCCAAACCGGAGATGGACGCTCCCGCGCCGACTCCTTGCGTGGAGGCCATGGCGCGGAAAGCATGGTTTTCGGAGGCGTCCAGCATGGCGGCGATGCAGGCATTGACACTGATTCTGACCGCTTGCGACGTGGAACCGACCGCCATCGCCACGGCAGCGGGCCATTTTGGCGAGACCAGCGATCCGGGGCGCGTGCGGATGCGAATGGCGCGGAACACCGCTCCAGGGACCCAGGCAAGTCCCTGGCATAAATAGGAGAGCACAGCGGCCATGGTGAAGTTCGCCAACCCCGACAACGAAGAGTTGATCGGGCCCGGCGCCTGATCGCTCGACTCGGAGAAGTCGAATTCAAGGTCGCTTCCGCGCTTGCGCATGGTGAGCCGCACCACATGTACCTGGTTCGGGCGGATCTCGCCTTCGACCAGCCCGGCCTGCTCGAGATAGGCATTGTTGCGCCACACGCCGTCCGGGAGCTCCCGAATGCGCCGCCGGAACGCGGCCTCCGCGGAATCGACCAGGCGCTCCATCGCCGACACCAGGCCATCGTCGCCGTAGCGCTCGCAGAGTTCGAGGATGCGCTCCGTGGCGGCGCGATTCGCGGCCACTTGCCCGAGTAGATCGAGAGAGTTCAACTCCGGTGTGCGGCTGCGCGACACGTATTCCCGCTCGATGTCGCGGCGCATGACTCCCGCCTCGACGATCTTCATTGGAGCCATGGGCACGGCCTCGTCCCAGATGGTACGGGCCATGTAGTTGAATCCGCCCGCCACCGGCCCGCCGATGTCGGCCTGGTGGCAGACGGACCCTGTCCAGGCGACGAGGCGCCGGCCGGCAAAAATCGGCGCCACCACGACCACGTCCGGCTGGTGATTGGTGCCCACGTAGGGATCGTTGGTGATGAACTGGTCGCCCGGGCGGATGCCGGGATTGTCCTGGTATCGGCCGAGAATATCGGCAACCACGTAATTGAGCGACGTCGAGAGCACCATGGTGTACTTGCCAGCCGCCAGCACTGTGCCGTCCGCCGTCATGATCGACGTGTTCAGGTCGTTCGCCTCGCTGGCGATCTGCGAGCCCGAAACCCGCACCAGCGTGTCGCAGGCATCCGCATTGATCGCCTCGAGCCGATGACGGATTATTTCCAGCTCGATCGGGCCGATTGCGCTGTTTGCGACTGGAGCCGCGATATCGTTCATTTTTGCCCCCTGGGTGATCCCCTGCCGGCTCTTGAAGCGCTGCAACGTGCAAGCGGCATTCTTTTCCCGGAGAAAAATGTGGGCAAGCGCTATCCGGTTTTTTCCCCCAGGTGGGAATTTGTGCAGCGCGCCACCACGCCCGGAAGCTACCGCTGGCGGGGGTAGTCCATCAGGTCCAGCCGAACCACTCGCACACGCCGCGCCCCAGCACCCACTCCAGATCGGCGCGCGGCAGCCACGGAAGTTCGTCGGTGAACATGCTGATCGCCTCCCCGTAGCTGCAGGGCAGGCGCGTCAGATCCGTCCCCCAGAACACGCGCCGTGGACCGAAGGCGTCGTAGACGCGGCGCAACGGCTCGTGGGTGTTGCGGAATGGATAAGCATGGGTACTGTAGCTTGGCAGCGAAGTAGCCTTGACCGCGAGGTTGGGGAAACGCGCCAGGCGTACGAGCTGAGGCACATGCTCGAAGGCGGCATCATCCCGCTTATGGGTCTCGCAGCCGAGGTGGTCGATGCAAAGCTTCAGCGCGGGATGGCGATGGAGGATGTTTTCCAGCAGCGGATAGAACTGCCGCGGCACCAGGGTTATGGGAACGCCCGCCTTCTCGGCCGCGCCCCACAGCCAGTGGTCTTCCCCCTGGCGCAGCCACTCCGCCGCGTCGCTCAGGATAAGGCGCACGCCCAGCATGCCTGGCTGCCGGCGCCAGCCGGACAGCAAATCGCGGTTGTCCGCATCCATGCCGATTCGCCCCATGACGGCGAAGCGGGTCGGATAGCGGCGTGCGGCATCCAGAACGAGGTCATTGCGCTCGCCTTCCCAAGAGGGCGGCACAAGCACCGCCCGGTCCACTCCCGCGGCGTCCATGTGCGATAACACCTCGTCGGCACGCCAGGGTTGTTCACGCTGCGGCGCTGAAGTGCGCCCGCCCGCGCCGGCCGCCGGCCAGGGCCGCTCGGGCGTATTGGCGCCCCAAATATGAATCTGGGCGTCGACCATCATCACGATATTGCCGCCTCTATTCTGCGCGTCTCTGAAGCAATACCTGCCCACCCTTTGCCGGGCCGCCGGCCCGGAGGGCGGCCGCGCTCTGCATAAGGGTTTCGCCGAAAGTCATGAGAATGGCCGAGTGCAGGTTGCCTAGGCCTCCCGCCACAATGGGAACGATCTGTTGGGGTCCTGTGGCCGCGTGAACACGTCCGCGGCCATCGATGCGGCCGCGCTCCCCGAGGAGCTTTCGCATGCGCGTCGGAAAGACATCGGCAGGCTGCCAAGCGTGCTCGTGCAAGTAGCTCTGCAAGTCCTCGACCTTCGGCCAAGAGGCGCCGAAACGCTCTGCCCACATTGGGTTGAGCACCACAATAACTTCGCCTCGGCGGTGCACGGGCGGTACGTAAAGGTTGGTCATCGGCATGGCCAGGGTCTTGGCAATCAGATGGGCCAGTTCCCGGTCGTCGTCGGTGTTGACATCCACGAGCGGGATGATGCCCATTCCGCCATGCACGGTAATGACCTCCTGATGGGGCTGGAAGCCGCGCCGTAGCGCCAGGGAGGGCCACTCGGAGCGCTCTTCCCACTCGGCGAAGCACATGCCGAATCGCGCAGGCTGGCCGAGCACCGAGCGCGAGGTGTCGCCCGCGCGCAGACCGCCGATATTTCGCAGGCACAATGCGACCGCCCGCCCCACGCTCACTGAACCCCGGCCCGCCGCGCCGCCAAGGCAGCCTGCGCGGTAGTCGAATTGCAGCTCGTCCCGGGTGGGACCGTTTACGATCAGGTAAGGAGTGACGGGCGCGGTAGTGGTCGCCAGCGCGAAGCCGTTGTAGCCGGGTTCGGCCAGCGCCTCAATGGCCGCGATTACCAGCGGGAACATGCGCGGAGTGCAGCCCGCCATGACGGCATTGATGGCGAGCAGTTCGACCGTGGCGCCGCCGCGGCGGGGCGGCAGCACGGCGACGATTTCGGCGGAGTCGCGCGGTGTTTCCGCCAACATCGCCAGCACGCGCTCGCGCGTGGGCGGAACGACCGGTGCGCCGTCGCCCCACTTTTCGGCCAGTGACAGCTCGTACACGGCTGCCGTGTCATTGTCGACTTCGAGGGTGGCAGTGCGCAGTTCGCTCATGAGCGAATTCCGATCAACCCGAGCAATTTTGGGTACCACACATCCGCGATTTGCCGCAGTTCGGTTTCGGGGCGGTTCTCCAAGGGATAGGGAAGGATGAGTTGCTTCAGCCCGGAATGCCCTTCCATGTTCGCGACATTCAGGCCGTGGGTCTGAAACTCCTCCGTGACGATTGCCACCACCGGCTTGCCGGCTTTTTCCACCACGACCGCGTCACGCACGGTCCACAGGGTGCAGGAGCCTCATGTCCCGACGCCGACGATGGCACAGTCGATCCGTCTGATCCAGTCCTCCAGGGCCGCTTCGGTCGCGGCGGTCTGACTGCCGGTGTGTTCGCTCACCTGGATGATCAGCGGATGCGCCCCCGCCGCGGCCATCTTCGCGCTCCATAGTTCAAGGATGAATTTCCAGGACTGCCACAGTCCGTCATGCCGCAGACCCACTTTCAATCCCTGCAGCGGCCGATCGACCGTATAAGCGGGTGCCGATTCGCGTGCCGGCATAACGGCCGTTGGCTTGTGGATAAGGATCTTCGCAGGCCAGCGGTCTGAACTCATCTCACATCTCCTTTGAGGACGCCGCTCGCTTTCCATCAGAGTCAGCCGAGCCATTTCCAATACCGAATACGCCGGACGCCGCATGATGCTACCCCATGCCCGCGGCCGGCAGCAAAGTCCTGCATGGTGGCGCCGCCATGCCGTCGCAAACTACCGCAGGTGCTTCCTTGCGACTTTGCGGATCAGAAGTCCCAGTTCCCGCTCGTACGCCTCATCTCTGGGGGAATTCTTCACTATCAAACTGACGGCGACCGGCGCCTTGTCAGGGGAGTGTTTCACCGCGACGGCTATCGCCACCGCCCCGGGAAATGAAAAACCCTTCCAGGCCGCATATCCATCGAGCCGCGCCCGGTTGATAAACTCCATCAAGTTGCCAAATCCGCGCGCATCGAGTTCGAGGTAGCCGTGGTCACGCGCGCGTTGAGCTGCGTCCGATATCTCCCGGTCCGTCTTCTGCGCCATCAAGGCGTTTCCCGGGGCTGATCCAAGGATGGGTGAGCGCATGCCCTCGCCGTGGACGGCCGGGTCATAGTGACTGCCTGGAATGGCGGCTACGCTCTGAATCCAGCAATCGTTCTGAACGCACAGGGTGACCGTGTCGCCGGTCTCGCGGTGCAGTTCTTCCATGATGTGTCCCAAGGCGATGCCGCCGTGAAATGCCGACGCGAGATCGGACGCGGCGATCACCATTCGGTAGCTCGGAGAGTAAAGCCTGCTCACAAAATCGAACTGCAAATATCCCTGCCGCACCAGTACTTTCAGCATCCGGTCCACACTGGAACTTGGCAGCTGCAAGGCGCGGCTGACCTCAATCGAGCGCGTCGCGCGGCCCGTTTCGCGAAAAAACTCGAAGACATGCAGGACGCGCATGCTTAAACTCGCGCGTTCATCCGGCCCTTCGACAAACGGATCGTCGCCGGCGCGCGCGCTGCGTCTGGGTACGAAGACGGCGCGCCTGCCCGCGGGAGTACGCGGGAGCTGACTGGGCGATGCGCGATTCGACTTGATTTTTCCCATTACCTAGTCATTAATCTGGCAGCGCTTTGCCCACCTCGTCATCCATCTCTTCTCGTAGAACGGCCCACGACCCGTTGGGCGGAGCGAGGTTCGAACTTGGCAGGCTCGGCCCTTTTCATGGCCGCTCCGGCGGGACGGCGACATCCGGCTGATGTCCACTCAATGGGCAGCAAAATGTCGGCGATCCACCCATGCCGTCGCCAGCTCGGAGAACTCGGGCTAAAAGATTCGACGTCATCAAGAGATTGCTGCGCGCCCGCCACGGGAAGCCGCCCAGTATGGACCGACGCCTGACAATCCTCAAGTCCGATGCAGGATTCGAATCGCCCGATACGCGGCGGGCACGTCGCCTTCACCGCGACGTTTGGCGGCGGCGCTAGCCTACGCGTGGCAACGGCATGGCGCGCCCATCATCGACGGCCAGCCTGCCGCCGTCGGCCACGGACAGGAACAGCGCTTCCAGCCGCCTGACCACCACATCCCAGTCCAGGCGTTCCGCGGTGGCCCGCGCAGCGGCGCCAAGCGCGCGCAAGGCGGCATGGTCGACGCAGCGTTCGGCCGCCAGGCGCGTGAAGGCCTGGGCGTCGCCGAACTCGGCGGTGTAGCCGTTCTCGCCGTGGCGGATATGCTCGGCGGCGGCGGCGTAGTCGTAGGCCAGCACCGCCAGCCCGCTGGCCATGGCTTCCAGCGTGACGTTGCCGAAGGTCTCGGTCATGCTGGGAAAAAGGAACACGTCGCCGGACGCGTAGTGCGTGGCCAACTCCTCGCCGCGGCGCAGGCCGGCGAACACCGCCTGCGGGAACCGGCGCTCCAGCGCGCCGCGCCCCGGGCCGTCGCCCACCAGCACCAGCTTGGCCTCGGGCCGCGCGCGGCTCAGCGCCTCGAAAGCCGCGCCGACCAGGGCGAGGTTCTTTTCCGGAGCCAACCGGCCGACGTACAGGGCCACGAGGCCATCGGGACCCGCGCCCCAGGACTCACGCAGCTTCTGGCTGCGGCGCTCGGGATTGAACAGCCGGGTGTCCACGCCGCGCGCCACCACCTGGAGCTCGCGAAAGCCCAGCCGCGCCAGCTCGCGGCGCTGGTGCTCGGTGGGCACCATGGTCATCAGCGTGCGGTTGTGGAACTTGCGCAGGTAGGAGGCAATGGGCTTTTTCAGCCAGCCCACGCCGTAATGGCCGCTGTAGGCGTGGAAATTGGTGCGGAAATCCGAAGTCACCGGCAGCTTCATTTTCAGCGCCGCCTGCAGCGCCGACCAGCCCAGCGGGCCTTCGGTGACGATGTGCACAAGGTCGGGCCGCGCCACCGACCACATTTCGGTGAGCGCGCGCTTGGCGGGCAGGCCCATTTTCAGCCCCGGGTAGCGGGGAATGGGCAGGCCGCGCATGAGCACTTCTTCCATGCCTTCACCGGCGCGGTCGGCGCGGGTCTGGCGCGGCCGGATGAGCTGGATGTCGTGATTGCGCCGGCGCAGGCCTTCGATGAAGCGCGCCACGCTGAGCGACACGCCGTTGATCTCGGGCGGGTAGGTTTCCGTGACAAAGGCGATGCGCAGCGACCTGGCCTGGCCGGGTAGGCGTTCGAGCACGATCATGTCGCTGTCCATGCGCGCATGCTGCCCGCCGTGCGCGAAAAAATCATGTCAATCAGGTGACAATTCAATGACACAGGAAACCGTCGCATCGGCTTGACCGACATGGAATTGCAATGTCCGCTTAAACACAAATGTCACTAAAACGTAACCGCATTGCAGCACATCAAGGCTACCTTTCCCATGCGCTGAATGGCGCCCACGACAATGAAAGGACAGGCCATGCAAGGTTTCCTGGAAGCCCTCCGTATACAGCGTTGGGATGACCACCGCTTCTATCACCACAGCCGCATCAACCAGTCGCTGCACTTCATTTCGGCGCTGAGCTTTCTCTACGCCTATTTCATGCTGTTCATCGACCCGGTGGTGGCCGGCCTGGTGGGCTGGCTGGTGTCCATGGTCACGCGCCAGAGCGGGCACTTCTTCTTCGAGCCCAAGGGCTACGACGAAGTGAACCAGGCCACGCACGAATACAAGGAGGCGGTGAAAGTCGGCTACAACCTGCGCCGCAAGGTGGTGCTCCTGGCCATCTGGGCCGCGTCGCCGCTGCTGCTGGTCATCGATCCCACCCTGTTCGGCGCCTTCCCCGCCGGCGGCCATGGGCCCGATTTCGTGCACCGCGTCGGCCTGATGTGGCTGGGACTGGGCGCGGCCGGCCTTGCGTTCCGCACGGTGCACCTGTTCTTCCTGCGCGACGTGCAGACCGGCCTGGTGTGGATGACCAAGATCCTCACCGATCCCTTCCACGACGCCAAACTGTATTGCAGGGCGCCGCTATACCTGATGCGGGGTCAACTGATCGACCCGGGGTTGTCGCGGCAAGCGTCGTAACTTATTCCGCGTTCTTGATTTTCACCAGGCTTCCGGCTTCGCCGGAAGGGATAAAGGCGACCGTGCCTTGGGCAGCGGAGTTCGATTGTTTTTAGACCCTCCCCGCGAAGCGGGGAGCCTCGTGAAACAGCTTTGGGATTCCCACCGGCGAGGGAACAACGGCTTCAGTACGCCAAGCAGGGTTACAGGACCGCGCTTACGAGTTGCCTGTAGCCGATTTGAAGCCCAGTTTCCGCCGCAGGATCTCCTTCAGAATCGTCCGCCGGATGGACTTGTTGGTCATGTCCGGCGCCGTCCACCACCAGCCGTCGCGGCGCATGGCCTCGCCCGCCGCGACGATGCGCTCCTCCACGGCATCCAGTTCCGCGTCGCTGTAGTTCAGGCTGAACACCAGCCGCCCGGTGCCCACCCACGACAGCGCGAGGTTCTCGGCGCGCAGGTAGTACTGGTACATCCAGTGGTAGCGCGAGGGCTGGGTGTAGTACATGGTCCACACCGACGACATGTTGGCCACGCGCACCGGCAGGCCGGCCGCGGCCAGCCTGGCGTTCAGGCGCGCGGCACGGCCGTTCCAGCGCTCCTCGTTGCCCTGGTACAGCGCCCGCACCTCGGGCGAATCCAGCCGCTCCAGGAAGGCTCGCATGGCGCCCATCACGTAGGGGTGGGCATTGAAGGTGCCGCGGGCGAAGCAGATGTCGGCGGGGCGGTCGTCGCGGTAGCGCTTCATCAGTTCGCGCTTGCCGGCCACCACGCCCACGGGCAGGCCGCCGCCCAGGGTCTTGCCGTAGGTCACCATGTCGGCGCGAACGCCGAAGTAGTCCTGCGCGCCGCCTGGCGCGAGGCGAAAGCCCATGAACACCTCGTCAAAAATGAGCACGATGCCGCGCTCGCTGCACACTTCGCGCAGGCGACGCAACCAGGCCGCGTAGGCCGCGCGGTCGAAGGCGGCGCTGCGGCAGCCGTTCACCAGCGACGAATCGCCCGGAGCATTGGCGTTGGGGTGCAGGGCCTGCAGGGGATTCACCAGCACGCAGGCGATGTTCCGGCGGCGGCCCAGCACGCGCAGCGTGTCCTCGTCCATGTCCTTCAGGGTGTAGGTGTCGCGCGCCGGCTGGGGGTTGCCCACGCCGGGCTGCACGTCGCCCCACCAGCCGTGATAGGCGCCGCAGAAGCGCACAAGGTGGGAGCGACCGGTGTGATAGCGCGCCAGCCGCACGGCCTGCATCACGGCCTCGGTGCCGGACATGTGGAACGACACCTCGTCCATGCCCGAGAGTTCGGCGATGCGCTTGGCGTTGTAGGCCACGGCCGGGTGGTAGCTGCCCAGCACCGGCCCCAGGTCGGCGGCGGCGCGGCTGCCCTCGGCGATGCACTGCTTGTAGAACTCGTAGCCGAACACGTTCACGCCGTAGGAGCCGGTGAGGTCGTAGAGCCGGTTGCCGTCCAGATCCCTGAACATCACACCCTCCGCGCCAGCCAGGAACGAGCCGCCCCTGAGGTGGGCTGCTACCCGCCGCCGGTACTGGAAGGGCACGCGGTAGGCGCCGGTGAACTGCAGATCGGAAATGCGCTGCGCGGCGTCGGCCGTGAGCTGGGCCGAGCAGGCGAAGCGCTCGCGGTACAGCTCGGACAGGCGGTCGAAGCCGGCCTTCCTCTGGCGCGCCACCTCATCGGGCGCGCCGTCGGAACAAAAAAAGCGCTCGCCCTCGTAGCTGTAGAACGGA
>DATNCF010000672.1:0-2096 GCA_035571675.1 Burkholderiales bacterium
CCTCGTCAGATCAAATCTCGCGCCACACGCAAATGTAATAAAGCACCAAAAAACGACAGGGCAGCGAAAAAATCGGCACGTTTCCCCCGCAGGGTGTGTGCGTACGAGCACGGGATGCGGTCTAAGGATGCGCTGAACAAGTCTGGTATGGCTGGCAGGATAGCCACCGAGGCATAATTTATCGGCACTGGCACGCCGCTGCTCGTGATTTCGGAGCAAATTCGGGGTTCGGATTAGGTTTTTCTGTGCCTTCGCGGGATCGAGGCACACTGCGGGCGCCATCAGGCCGATGCCAGGGGAAGGAGCGCCTTCTTGACGATCACCAGATTGGCCAGGGTGAACAGCGTGTGGAGCTGTGCGGTGTTCTTATGCAGGCCGCGATAGCGCAGCTTCTTATGGCGGAAGCGGTTCTTGACGATGTGAAAGGGATGCTCGACCACGGCGCGCACCTGCGATAGCGCTCGCTCCACCGGCTCCGCCAACTCCCGCAGGGCTTTCGGGAGCGCCTTGATGATGCTGCGCTTGATCGCGATGTTCCATAATACATCGCGATCCTCAAGTTCAGGCCGCTTGTCCGCCCCGGTGTAGCCGGCATCGCCGAAGACGTCTTCCTCGTCACCGTGCAGCAACGCCGCCGTCTGGGTGATGTCGGCTTCATTGGCGGCGGTCCCCTTGACCGTGTGCACCAGCCCCGAGGCGACATCGACCCCGATGTGGGCCTTCATCCCGAAGTACCATTGATTGCCTTTCTTGGTCTGATGCATCTCCGGGTCGCGGCTCTGTTGCTTGTTCTTGGTCGAGGACGGCGCGGCGATGATCGTGGCGTCGACAATCGTCCCTTGCCGCATCAGCAAGCCGCGCTCCTCCAGCATCGCGTTGACTTCCTCGAACAGACCCAGGGTCAGATCATGCCGCTCCAGCCAATGCCGGAAATGCAAGACCGTCGTGGCATCCGGCACCGCGTCGCGGTTCAACGCGATCCCGGCAAAGCCGCGCAGCGCTTGGCTGTCGTAGAATGCGTCCTCGACCGCTTCATCGGCCAACCCGTACCACTGCTGCACAAAATAGACCCG
Organism: Burkholderiales bacterium; assembly: GCA_035571675.1. GTDB lineage: Bacteria > Pseudomonadota > Gammaproteobacteria > Burkholderiales > SG8-39 > CAIYPG01. Next base: position 1,074 of record DATNCF010000672.1, read on the forward strand.
CAGCATGCGTTCCAAGGGGATCGGCGGCCGACCGCGCTCGCCTTTCGGATAAAGCGGGGCGAGGCGTGCCACCAGCCGGGGCCACGGCACTGCCTGCTCCATCTCGGCTAGAAATTTATCGCGCCGCGTCTGCTTCTTTTTGCCGGCGTACTCCGCCTCGGCAAAACTCCCCTGACGCTGCATCGATCTGCCTCCGGCACAACACCGGGCAGATTCTACCCAATCCCAGACCCCAAACGGGATTATTTCAGCGTATCCTTAAGCACTGATCCAGAAGAACCTCTCGGTGGCGACGAAGTTGAGTGCCTGGTTGAGCGGCATGATGAGGGGTCCGAAGTCGCCCGGCGTGGCCCAGCCAGCGCCACGCCACCACAGGACCTGGACGTCATCGTTCTCACCGGTAGGTCGCAAGCGCGCGACTTGATCGCCGGTGCGTCGGCTGTAGAGCGTGTAGCCCCTGTTGGCCCGGATCACCTCGACGCCGCTGCGTGGCCAGGGGTGGGCGGCGATCCGCTCGCGCATCGCATCGGTGCCGGCCATCGTGACGACCTCCTTTGACATGAGCCACTGCGGAGGAACCGCTCAGAGGAAGGCGTGTGCCATGCCGGCGAGCGTGCCCGAGGTGCTGGCTGCGTGGATGCAACCGTTTGCGGTCTACTTCACCACGGCGGTCTGGCGCCATGTTCTGGTGCTGGTGGCTGGGGCCCTGCTCGCCCCGGGTCGGCGCACGGTCACGGCGGCGCTGCGCATCATGGGCCTGGACCAAGCGCCGGGCTTCGCCGTCTACCACCGCGTCCTCAGCCTGGGGCGCTGGTCCTCTCGCAGCGTCGCGCACCGGCTGTTGCTGCTGCTGGTGGCGGCCTTCGTGCCGACCGGGCCGGTCGTGGTCGGCATCGACGACACCATTGAGCGTCGCTGGGGTGCGAAGATCAAGGCGCGCGGCATTTACCGCGATCCGGTGCGCTCCAGCCATGGTCACTTCGTCAAAGCCAGTGGCCTGCGCTGGTTGTGCGTGATGCTGCT
>DATNCF010000673.1:0-4595 GCA_035571675.1 Burkholderiales bacterium
TCCCTGAGCCCTGCAGGCCGGCCATGAGGATGACCGCGGGCGGCGCCACGGCGAAATTCAGGCCCTCGGCCGCCCCGCCCATGAGGCCGGTGAGTTCGCGGTGCACCACGCCCACCAGCGCCTGGCCGGGTGTGAGGCTGCCGATGACCTCCTGCCCCAGCGCCTTGTCCTTGACCTTGGCGATGAAGTCGCGCACCACAGGCAGCGCCACGTCGGCCTCCAACAGCGCCATGCGCACTTCGCGCAGCGCGTCCTGCACGTTGGCCTCGGTGAGCCGCGCCTCGCCGCGCAGCGTCTTCATCACGCCCGCAAGGCGCTGGGTGAGATTGTCGAACATGGGAGCTCTCGGAGTGGCGGCAGTCATCGCTACCGGCGCCCCGGGGTGATGAACTGCGGGCGGGTGATAAACTGCCTCGAATGACCGGCATTTTACTCCACACCCTGGCTGCGGCCCTGTACGCCCTGCTGGCGGGGTACTTGTGGGTCACGCGCTGGAACCCGACGCGGGTTCGTGAATCTGCCCGCCACGCCCAGGCGCGCGGGCCGCGCGCTTCGTCGGCGCTGTCCGCGTCCGAGCGCGCCGCCATACTGCTTCCCTGGTTGCTGCATTCCTGGCTTCTATGGCAAGTGCTGTTCGCAACCAGCGACCTGCGCTTCGGCTTCGGGCAGGCGCTGTCGGCCATGCTGTGGCTGGCGGTGGCCATTTACTGGCTGGAGAACCTGGTGGTGCGGGTGGAGGGCATGCAGCCCCTGGTCCTCGGCCTGGCGGCCGTGTGCGTGGCGCTGCCGGCGGCCTTTCCCGGCTTCGCCCTGCCGGGTTACGCCAGTTCGCTGGAATTCCGCCTGCATCTCACCCTGGGCATGCTCGCCTACAGCCTGTTCACCCTGGCCGCCCTGCACGCCCTGCTCATGACGGTGATGGAGCGGCGGCTGCACGGCCGGCCGGGTTCGCACGCGTCGGCGGGCGCCGCCGGCGGGCCGCTGAGCGGGCCGCTCATGAACCTGCCGCCGCTGCTCACGCTGGAATCGCTGCTGTTCCAGATCATCGGGCTGGGCTTCGCGCTGCTGACGCTGACGCTGGCCAGCGGGGCGGTGTTCTCCGAAACCCTGTTCGGGCGCCCGCTGTCGTTCGACCACAAAACCGTGTTCGCGCTGCTGTCCTGGATCATTTTCGCCGTGCTGCTCGCGGGGCGCTACCTCTACGGCTGGCGGGGCCGGCGGGCGCTGCGCTACACCCTGGCGGGGTTCTTCTCGCTGCTGCTGGCCTACGTGGGCAGCCGCTTCGTGCTGGAAGTGATTCTGCACAGACCGCAGGTTATCTAGTACGCCACATGGCCCAAGATCCCCTGACCTGGGAAATCGTCCTGCTCGCCGTGCTGCTGGTGATGTCGGGCTTTTTCTCCATCGCCGAGACCAGCATGATGGCGGTGAACCGCTACCGGCTGAAGGCCCTGGTGCGGATGGGCAACCGCGGCGCCAAACTGGCCACGGAACTGCTGGCCAAGACCGACAAGCTGCTGGGCGTCATCCTGCTCGGCAACAACCTCATCAACGCCGCCGCCGCCACGCTGGTGGGCGTCATCACCATCGGCTTTTTCGGCGACGACCGGGTGGCGCTGGGCCTGGGCACGCTGGCGGTGACCTTTCTCATCCTGGTGTTCTCGGAAATCACGCCCAAGGTCATCGGCGCGGCCTTCGCCGAGCGCGTGGCGCTGCCGGTGTCCTTCGTGCTGGCGCCGCTCTTGCGCGTGCTCTACCCCGTGGTGTGGTTCGTGAACCTGTTCGTGTCGGCGCTGCTGTTCCTGATGCGCATCAAGCCGGCCGCGGACGGCCAGTCGCAGCGCCTCACCATGGAGGAGTTGCGCTCGCTGGTGCTGGACTCGGGGCCGTTCATGCCGAAGAAACACCAGAGCATTCTGATCAACCTGTTCGATCTCGAGGCCATCACGGTCGAAGACGTGATGACGCCGCGCGCCCAGATCGAGGCCATCGACCTGGAGGCGCCCATCGAGGACATCGCCGGCCAGCTCATCAGCAGCTACCACACCCGCCTGCCCGTCTACCGCCGCGAGCTTGGCAACGTGGTGGGCATACTGCACATCCGGCGCGTGCTGCGCGCCATGCAGACCGGCGAGCTGGACAAGGAAGCCCTGGAGAAGGAGCTGGCCGACGCCTACTTCGTGCCCGGCGGCACGCCCGCCTTCGCCCAGTTGCAATACTTCCAGGAGAACCGCCAGCGCGTGGCGCTGGTGGTGGACGAGTACGGCGAGCTGCAGGGCATGGTGACCCTGGAGGACATCATCGAGGAAATGATCGGCGAGTTCACCACCACCGCGCCGGTCAAAGCGGGGCGCATCCATTGGTCCGAGGAAGACGGCCGGGTGAGCGCACTGGTGGACGGCGGCAGCACGCTGCGCGACATCAACCGCAAACTCGGCCTGGCCTTGCCGCTGGAAGGGCCCAAAACGCTGAACGGCCTGCTGCTGGATTACCTCCAGGACATCCCCGAGTCGGGCGTGTCGGTGCGCATCGCCGGGGTGGCCATGGAAATCGTCCAGACCCAGGACCGGGTGGTCAAAACCGTGCGCATTTTCCCGCCGCGGCGCGAGACCGAACTCGAAGCACAATAACGACAATGGAGCCGCGGCCGGCGCGCGGGGCCCGAAAACGGTAATTTGTCACGTGGTTCAATCCCTTACTTCACGTAGTGAAGGCTTTACAAAAGCCTATGCCGGAGGCATCATTTGGCGCTTAACGCCAAGGGCGCGAGGGGATTGAATGGCTACTGCCGCTGCCGCAGCCGGCAAAAAAATGGTGAACTTTGCCTGGGAAGGCAAGGACAAGACCGGCAAGATGGTGAAGGGCGAAATGCGCGCCGAAGGTCAGGCCATGGTTTCGGCCCAGTTGCGCCGCCAAGGGATCCTGGTCAACAAGATCAAGAAAAGCAGCGGCCGCAGCGGCGGCAAGGTCGGCGAAAAGGACGTAGCGCTGTTCACCCGCCAGATGGCCACCATGATGAAGGCGGGGGTCCCGCTGTTGCAGTCCTTCGACATCGTGGGCAAGGGACACTCCAACCCGGCCGTCGCCCGGCTGCTCATGGAAATCAAGACCGAGGTGGAGACCGGCTCCTCGCTGGCGGTGGCCTTCCGGAAGTACCCGCTGTACTTCGACAACCTGTTCTGCAACCTGGTCGCCGCGGGCGAGCAGGCCGGTATCCTGGAAACGCTGCTCGACCGCCTGGCCACCTACAAGGAAAAAACGCTGGCCATCAAGTCCAAGATCAAGTCGGCGCTGTTCTATCCCGTGGCCATCATCGTGGTGGCCTTCATCATCACCGCCGTGATCATGATTTTCGTGATTCCGGCTTTCAAGCAGGTGTTCACCAGCTTCGGCGCCGACCTGCCGGCGCCCACGCTGTTCGTCATGGCGGTGTCGGACGCCTTCGTCAAGTACTGGTACATCATTTTCGGCGCCATCGGCGGCGGGCTGTACGCATTCTTCTCCATGTGGAAGCGTTCGGTGCCCGTGCAGATTTTCATGGACCGGCTGATGCTCAAGGCCCCGGTGTTCGGGCACCTGGTGATGATTTCCACGGTGGCGCGATGGACGCGCACGCTGTCCACCATGTTCGCGGCCGGCGTGCCGCTGGTGGAGGCGCTGGACTCGGTGGGCGGCGCCTCGGGCAACCACGTGTACATGATCGCCACCAAGGAAATCCAGAAAAAGATCAGCACCGGCACCAGCCTGACCGTGGCCATGCAGGAATCCAACGTGTTCCCCAACATGGTCATCCAGATGTGTTCCATCGGCGAGGAATCGGGCGCCCTGGACAGCATGTTGAGCAAGGTGGCCGACTTCTACGAGCAGGAAGTGGACGACGCCGTGGAAGCGCTGCAGTCGCTGATGGAACCCATGATCATGGTGGTGCTGGGCACGCTGATCGGCGGCATGGTGATCGCCATGTACCTGCCCATCTTCAAGCTCGGCCAGGCTGTATAGTCGAACAAGGGGGCATGCCCCCTTGTATATCCCCGACTTCAGACAAAAAAGCAAAACAAACTGAAAACCTCATGGCGGGCTGCGGCAGTCCGCCAAGAGCAACAAGAAAGGCCGCGTAACCGCGGGCTCCGCTCGCGGCGCACTGTCCGCCATGACACCGCTCCAGGATTTCATCCAGCCCCCCGTGTTCACGGTCTGCGCCTTCGTGCTGGGCCTCGCCATCGGCAGCTTCCTCAACGTGGTCATCCACCGCCTGCCCAAAATGATGGAGCGGGAGTGGCAGCAGCAATGCGCCGAGCTGGCGGGAACCGAACCCCACCCGTTCAAGGCCGAAACCGAACCCCTGACGCTCGCCCGGCCGCGCTCGCGCTGCCCCGCCTGCGGCCATGCCATCACGGCCATGGAAAACATCCCGGTGGTGTCCTGGCTGGTTCTGCGCGGCCGCTGCTCGGCCTGCAAGGCGCGCATCAGCCCGCGCTACCCGGTCGTGGAGTTCCTGGCCGGCGTGGCCGGCGCCTACTGCGCCCACCGCTTCGGCCCGACATTGGCCGGTTTCGGCGCCATGGTGTTCGTGTGGGCCATCATCGCCGCCGCCT
>DATNCF010000674.1:0-8761 GCA_035571675.1 Burkholderiales bacterium
GATCGCGGTCAGCCGGCGCAGGGCGGCCTGGAGGTCGCGCTCCACGCGTGGTTCAAGCACTTGCTGGTTCAGCAGCGCGCGGATCGGAGAGGGCAGCCCGGCCTCCGGCACCCGCTCGATGTCCTGAAGGTCGCCAAGCGCAAAGTAGGCCGCGGCGGCCGCCAGTTGCAGGGCGGGAATGGAGGCATCCGCCTGCAGCGCGGCGAGCAGGCGGTGGCGCAACTCGTCCACCTTTCTCGCTTCTTCGGCGCTGACCGCGTACACGTATTCATTGATGAAGCATTGGCGCGCCAGCGCACAGTGAAATTCCAGCCATGCCGTTGAATCGGTGCCCGACAGCGCCGTGTCCAGAAGCAGCGCACGCGCCATGACGAGAAAGCGCTCGAGTTCAAGACCCGGGACAATGGTGGATTGCAGCAAGGCCAGCAGCAGCGGTTCGGTGGCGACCGCGGCGATTCCTTCGCTGCCGTACAGGGCCTCCGAGGGCAGGAGGCTCGGCCAGGCTTGCATGGCGCGCTCCACGCAAGCGCGGATGGCCGGAACCTGCATGAGCAGGCTCTTGCCGGCCTGGGCCAGGTCTCCGGGCGCGCCCCAGGCTTCGGCGATGGCGCGCGCCACCAGGGGTTTCATCTCCGGCGAAGGTTGCAGGAACTCCATGCCGCGGATGCCGTGCGCAAAGGCCCGCTTCGTGGTGTCGTTTTCAGACAACCGAAGCGCGCCGGCAAAGCAACCCAGGGCTTGGCCCGGCTGTCCCCGCGCCAGCAGCAGGTTGCCCAGGTTGGCATGGGCTTCGGCGTGCGCGGGCTGCGCGGCGATGGCTTCCCGGTAATGGGCAATGGCCTCATCCGCCTGTCCCAGGCGCGCGAGCAGATTGGCGAGGTTGTAGTGCGCGGCGGCGAACGCGGGCCGCAGCGCCAGCGCACGGCGAAAGCTGGACTCGGCGTCCGCGGGTTGGCCCAGTTCCACCAACGCGTTGCCCAGGTTGCAGTGCGCTTCGGGAAAGTCGGCATGCACGGCCAGCGCCCGGCGCAGGCTCTCTGCCGCGGCTTGGAAACGTCCTTGGCTGCCGAACGTCATGCCTTGCCTGAAATGTCCCACGGCGGCCGCTGGGAGAGCGTGTCCTGCCGCGGCCGACGCCGGGCGCGCCGCCGGCACGCCGGGCAACGCACCGCCCTCCTTAAACAGGCAGCAGTGCTTGTATTTCTTTCCGCTGCCGCAGGGGCAGGGATCGTTGCGCCCGGGCCGATTCATGCGTCGATCCGCGCGCGGTGGACGGGAAGTCCGGGCGGGACATGGACCGCTGCGCCGCTACTCCAGCAACGCGAGGTTGGAGTTGCGCAACAGGTCGAGGCGCGTGGCGAGCGGCGCGCTGGCGGCGCGGAACGCCGCCATTTGCTCGGGCTGAATCGGGCCGGCGTCGGGGAAGGCCAGGGTGAGCGGATTGCGGTATTCGTTGTTGATGCGGAATTCATAGTGCAGATGTGGTCCGGTGGCGAGGCCGGTCTGGCCGACAAAGCCGATCACGTCTCCCTGCGACACGCGCGTGCCCTTGTGCAGGCCCGGGGCGAAACCGGACAGGTGGGCGTAGCGCGTGGAATAAGTGCCGTTGTGCCTGAGGATGATCAAATTACCATAGCCGCCCTCGCGGCCGGCGAACTCCACCACGCCGTCGCCGGTGGCCTTGACGCGGGTGCCCGTGGGCGCGCCGTAGTCGATGCCCTGGTGAGCGCGCCATTGCTGCAGAATGGGGTGGAAGCGCATGGCGAAGCCGGAGGTGATGCGCGAGAACTCCAGCGGCGAGCGCAGGAAAGCTTTCTTCAGGCTGCGGCCGTCTGGAGTGTAGTAGGCGCCGGTGATCTTGCCTTCGGCGTCGGTCGAATCGAACCAGATGGCGCGATAGGCCTTGCCGCGGTTGGTGAACTCCGCCGCCACCACGCGGCCCGCGCGCACCGGCTTGCCGGCCACGCTCATCATTTCGTACACCACGGTGAAATGGTCGCCGCGCCGCAGGTCGCGGTGAAAATCGATTTCCCCGCCGAAAATGTCGGCGAGCTGGCCGGCCACGCCGTCGGGGACGCCGGCCTCGTCGGTGGCGGCGAACAGCGAGGAGCGGACCTGCCCGGATTTCATCAGCAGTTCGCGGCCCACTTCGGGGCTGCGCGCGAAAGTGCGGAAGCCTTCCGGCGCCGCTTCGATGCCCACCAGCCTGTCCCGGCCGGACAGGAAGGACAGCGACTTCAATTCACGGTCGGGTCCGGTGACACTCTGCACCGAGGTGCCGGGGCGCAGCGCGCGCAGCGGCGCCAGGGCATTGCGGTCGGCGAGCAGCCGGTCGACGTCGGCGTCGCTCACGCCTAGACGATTGAGCAGCACCGCGAAGGTGTCGCCGCGCTGGAAGCGGTCTTCATGGATGAAGTCGGCCTGGCTGGCATTGTCGACCACCTGGACTTCAGGGGAAAGCAGGCGCATTACGGCATCGGTGCGCGGCGGAAAGGGGCTTTGCTCCACCGTGCCGAATGCCGTCATCATGAGGAAGAGGGTAGCCCCGGCGGTGCCGGCGGCCCAATAGACCAGTCGCCGCGCGCGGCCGTGTCGGTGGGTGGGGCGTGAGGCGGGGGCGGATTCCGCTACAATCGCTCGTTCGCTGTGCTCGTCTTGCAATTGATTGATTTCCCTGTTTTTCGCGAATGAGCGCATGGCGGTGCGCGCTCATCGGCGGGCGAGTCCAGCGTCTCGCAGGTAAGCCGCCCTCCCGGCAACAGGGCGAAGTCTAACAAAGAAGCGCCGGCCTTGTCATATTTCGGCTACTTGAGCCTAAGTCTTTAATTTAAATATATTTTGGACATCAACCAGCAACTGAAGGTGATGCGGCGCGGCTGTGACGAGCTGCTCGTGGAAGCCGAACTGGTCGACAAGCTCAAGCTGGGCCGTCCGCTGCGCATAAAACTGGGCATGGACCCCACCGCCCCCGACCTGCACCTTGGCCACACCGTGGTCATCAACAAATTGCGGCAGTTTCAGGACCTGGGCCATCACGTTCAGTTCCTGATCGGCGATTTTACCGGCATGATCGGCGATCCTACCGGCAAGAACGCGACACGACCCCCTCTTTCCAGGGACCAGATCGCCGCCAACGCGGCCACTTATCGCCAGCAGGTGTTCAAGATCCTGGACGAGGCGCGCACCGAAGTGCTGTTCAATTCCACCTGGTCGGACGCCCTGGGCGCGGCGGGCATGATCCGCATCGCTTCCACCTACACGGTGGCGCGCATGCTGGAACGCGACGATTTCGGCAAGCGCTTCCGCGGCAACCAGCCCATTGCCATCCACGAGTTCCTGTACCCGCTCATGCAGGGCTACGACTCGGTGGCCATGCGCAGCGACGTGGAGCTGGGCGGCACCGACCAGAAATTCAACCTGCTGGTGGGCCGGGAACTGCAAAAGCAGCACAGCCAGCCGCCGCAGTGCATCCTGACCATGCCGCTGCTGGAAGGCCTGGACGGCGTGAACAAGATGTCCAAGTCCCTGGGCAACTATGTGGGCATCGACGAGTCGCCCGAGACCATGTTCGGCAAGCTGATGTCCATCTCCGACCAGCTCATGTGGCGCTACATCGAATTGCTGTCCTTCGAGCCGCTGGACGTGGTGGTGCGCTGGAAGGAAGAGGTGGCCGGCGGCCGCAACCCGCGCGACATCAAGGTGGGCCTGGCGAAAGAGATCGTGGCGCGCTTCCATTCCAAGGCCGCGGCCGACCATGCCGAGGCCGATTTCGACGCGCGCTTCCGCCAGGGCGCCATGCCCGAGGACATCCCCGAGGTCGCCCTGCCCGGCGACGGCAAGCCCCTGCCCATTGCCCAGGCGCTCAAGGCGGCCGGGCTGGTGGCCAGCACTTCCGAGGCCCTGCGCATGATCGAGCAGGGCGGCGTGCGCGCCGACGGCGAGCGCGTCGAAGACCGCGCGCTGACCCTGGCGCCCGGCAGCAGCGTGGTGCTGCAGGTGGGCAAGCGCAAGTTCGCCCGGGTAACGCTGACCTAGGGAAAGCGAAACTTGGCGCCCTCCAGTCCTCCCGCGCCAGGGGCTGCGGGTCATGACCCCGTGACCCATGAAGCCATCATCGAGGTGATGGGGGCCAGCAAGTCCTATCCGGACGGCACCCAGGCTCTCGCGCCGGTGGATTTGACGGTGCGCGCTCGGGAATTCGTTACCCTCCTGGGGCCATCCGGCTGCGGCAAAAGCACGCTGCTGAAACTGGTGGCGGGACTGCTTGCACCCAGCGCCGGCAGCGTCAGGCTGCGGGCGCAATCTTTAGAGGCCGCCGGCGCGGCTCGCGGCGCCGGCCTTGCCTTCGTGTTCCAGGAAGCCACGCTCATGCCCTGGCGCCGTGTGCGCGCCAATGTGCGGCTGCCGCTGGACCTCGCCGCGGTTCCGCGCGGCGAAGCCGACAGCGGCGTGGACGAGGCGCTGGCCCTGGTCGGCCTGTCCGGATTCGAAAAACATTTCCCGCGCCAGCTTTCGGGCGGCATGCAAATGCGCGCTTCCATTGCCCGCGCCCTGGTCGGCAAGCCCCACCTGCTGCTCATGGATGAGCCCTTCGGCGCGCTGGATGAAATCACCCGCGGCAGGCTCGACGCCGACCTGCTTCAGCTCTGGCGCAGCCGGGCGCTCACCATCCTGTTCGTCACGCACAGCATTTACGAGGCGGTGTTCCTGTCCACGCGCGTGGTGGTCATGGGGGCGCGTCCCGGCCGCATCGTGGGCGAATTCACCATCGACGAGCCGTATCCCCGGGGAGAACAATTTCGCGTCAGCCCCAAGTTCCTGGCCTGCTGCCAGAAACTGTCGCAGGCCTTGGCCGAGGCAAGCGGACAGGGCGGGGAAGCGCGGCCTTCTGTCGCCGCGGCATCGTGATCACCCGCGCCTGGGCCCTTCGCATTGCCATGCCTCTCGGCATCGGCATCGTGCTGCTCGGCCTGTGGCAGTGGTGGGTGACGGCCATGGAAATCCCCAAGTACATCGTGCCCTCACCGGTGCTGGTGGCCGAGACCCTGGTGAGCGACTGGGGCCTGCTGTCCACGTCCCTGTTCATCACGCTGAAGGTCACCTTCTTCGCCTTCGCGGCCTCGGTGGTGGTGGGCACGCTGATCGCCTTCCTGTTCGTGCAAAGCCGGCTGCTGGAGCTGTCGCTGTTCCCCTATGCCATCCTGCTGCAGGTCACGCCCATCGTGGCCATCGCCCCGCTCATCATCATCTGGGTAAAACATCAGGACATTGCGCTTACTTTATGCGCCACCATCGTTGCAATCTTTCCGGTCATCTCCAACACAACCTTGGGGTTGCGCAGTGTAGATCGCGGTTTGCTGAATTTATTTCAAATGTACGGCGCGACGCGGCTCCAGACGTTGCTGCGTTTGCGCATACCCAGCGCTTTGCCCTATTTCTTCGGCGGACTGCGCATCTCCTCGGGGCTCTCGCTGATCGGGGCGGTGGTCGCCGAGTTCGTGGCCGGTACCGGAGGGGCAGGGGCGGGGCTGGCGTACCAGATCCTGGTGTCAGGCTTTCAACTCAACATCCCGCGGCTGTTTGCGGCGCTGTTCCTGATTACCGCGACAGGCGTGGTATTGTTTTTGGTTATGGTGCTGCTTTCCCGGTTGGCCTTGGGCAATTGGCACGAGAGCGAACTAAGCGAAGCAACTTGACCGCAAGCGCAGGGTCCAGGTTTGAAGTTTTTTTACACGTTTACACGAGGCGCGTCGCTTCCGCGCCGCGGAGATTGGCCGGAGTTCGATTAGCTCCTCTCCCGGACGGTGAGGCCTCGTGAACCATTCTGAAAAGAAAGCTCGGAAGTTTCAATAGGGGGAATAGATGAAAAAAAACTCGATACGTGCGTTTGCGTTGCTGTGGCTGTTTGTGTCCGCTACCGCTTATGCCCAAACGCTTACCAAGTTGACTTTTGCTACCAACTGGTTTGCCGAGGCTGAACACGGCGGCTTCTACCAGGCCATCGCCGAAGGCATCTACAAGAAACACGGCCTCGACGTCAGCATCAAGATGGGCGGTCCGCAGGTGAACGGCATGCAGCTCCTGGTGGCCAACCAGATCGATCTGTTCATGGGCTATGACATCGAAAGCATCAAGGTGCTGGAGCAGGGGCTGCCGGTGGTGACCATCGCCGCCACCTTCCAGAAAGACCCCACCGTCCTGCTCGCCCATCCCGGAGCAAAAACTCTCGCCGATCTGAAAAACAAACCCATCGCCATCAGTTCGGCCAGCGACAACACCTTCTGGCCCTGGCTGCGCGCCAAGTACGGCTTCAGCGACGGCCAGAAGCGGCCCTACGGCTTCAGCGTCCAGCCCTTCCTGGCCGACAAGGACCTGTCACAGCAGGGCTACGTGACCTCCGAGCCCTATTCCATCGAGAAGGGCGGCGTGAAGCCGGTGATCTTCCTGCTCGCCGACCAGGGCTATCCGCCCTACGCCGAGACCGTGGCGGTGACGCGCGACACCCTGGCCAAGCGCGCCGACGCGCTGAAGAAATTCGTGCAGGCCACGGCCGAGGGCTGGAAGAGCTACCTCGCAAACCCGGCGCCGGGCAATGCCCTGATCAAGAAGGACAACCCGCAGATGGAAGACGCGCTGCTCGTCTTCGGCGTGCAGAAGCTCAAGGAATACGGCGTGGTGACGGGCGGCGACGCGGCCAAGCAGGGCATCATGACCATGACCGACGCGCGCTGGAAAGAGACCCACGACTTCATGCTCAAGGCTGGGATGATCGATCCCAAGATCGATTACAAAAAAGCTTACACCTTGGATATCGTCAAGGGCATAAAGGTGCTGCCGTAGCAACAGATAGCGATTTGGAAGCTTAACGAGGCTCCCCGCTTCGCGGGGAGGGTCTAAAGCCCGCGCGCCGAGAGCGTTCCTCCGCAACGAATGTGAGGCGGGATCAGTCGCCCGCTTTGGCTCTCAAGAGGTTGCGCACCATGTCCACGTGTTGCCGGAGCGTGTAAACATCGGGTGAAAAGGCGCGTGGGGTGGGCTTGGTGAAGGCGCGGTCCTCCAGGTCGTTAAGCCGTTTCAGGTACTGGTCATAGTGGGCCGTGTCGTAATGCTCGCGCAGCTCCAGCTCCAGCAGCTTCAGTTCGCCGTACCAGCGGTAGATTTTCGAGCGGATGCGCCAGGTATACAGCCCGGGCGCCAGGCGGAACACCGGGATGAGCACGGCGAACAGGGGCACCAGCAGCACCACGGCGCGGTCGATCAGCGTGGCGGCCCAGAAGGGCAGGTAGCGCTGCAGGAAGGGCGGGCCGGATTTGTAAAAGCGCGCGGCTTCCTTGGACAGGGGGAACTCATGGTCCTTGTCGGCGGGGAATTCCCCGGCGGCCTGGAACACCCCCGCCTGCGCGTGCACCTCGGCCATGGCCTGCATCATCAGGTCGGTGAGGGCGGGATGGAGGTTCTCGCTCACCAGCACGTTGGCCGTGGGCGCCAGCAGCGTGATGTCGCGCGGCGGAATGTCGCGCAGCAGGTTGATGCTGCCCTGGGTGAGCTTGACCGTGGACAGGAAGGGAAAGGCCTTGGTGTAGGCGGGCGCGCGGTCGAAGCTGAGCAGCCGGACCGAGGGGTCTTCCAGCAGCGAGCGGATGGCGGCGTTCTCCGGCGGTCCGATCAGCACCACCACGTCCACCGCGCCCTTGCGCAGCGCCCCGGCCGCCGCCTCGCCGCCGAGGCTGCTGATGCGGGTGGGAGGCGACCAGGCCTCGTTGACCAACAGTAATTGCGTGGCCAGCTTGCGGGTGCCGCTGCCCACTGGCCCCACGGCGATGCGCTTGCCGCGCAGGGCGCGCAGCCTGTCCTCAATGGGCGCGCCGCGATAGAAAATCCACACCGGCTCGTAGTACACGCTGCCCAGGCTGAGCACGCCTGGAAAATCAGCAGCCTCCCCGGTACCGGATTGCACCAGGCCCATTTCCACGCCGGATTTCCGGTCAGCCAGCCGGTCCAGGTTTTCCACGGCGCCGGCGGAGCGGCGAATGTCCACGCGGATTCCCTGGCGCCCCAGGATGGCCCGGTAGCGCTGGCCCACGGCATCGTAGGCACCGTCCGCGGCGCCGGTGGACAGCACGAAGGAACCGGGCGGCGCCGGCTTGATGAACTGGTAGGCTACCCAGAATGCCCCCACTACCAGAAGCAGTGCCGGAAGCCCTATGATGACGGCGTCGCGGGGGGAAATATGGGACAGCCGGATGCGTCGCATGCCCGGAACATACCCGAAATCCCTTGGCGCGGCAGGCGCTGTCCGAGCAAAAGGAACGGCTCGTCCAGGCCAAGAGGAACGGCTGGTCCGGCCTTAAAAAGAACGGCTGGTCAGCCGTAGGGCCGCCAGCCGCTCTGAAAACGGCGGGCGGGAGGGGGCCGGCGTTTTAACCGTACCGGGGAAAGAACACCGGTGCGCCAAAGCAGTCTAATGGAAGTAGCTTGCGCGCCGCTGAAGCACGCTGACGCGGTATGACGAGAAGGTTATTCTCGGTCGATACATTTTATTTCTTAGAGTTCCATCATGTCCGATTTGAAAAGTTTGCTCGACCTGGGCCAAGCCGTCTGGCTGGATTCCATCAGCCGTGAACTCATTGCGTCCGGAGAATTGCGCCGGCTGATGAAAAGCGGCCTACGCGGCTTGACCTCCAATCCCTCGATTTTCGAAAAAGCCATCGGCCAGTCCGAGGACTATGCCGCGGCGCTGGCCAAGGCGGCAGGCGAGGGG
>DATNCF010000675.1:0-3795 GCA_035571675.1 Burkholderiales bacterium
GGCGCGCGCGGTCTCGATCACGCGAGCCACGTCGGCCGCCGTTACTTCCTTGTCCTTGACGGCCACCATGCCGCTGGAGTTGATGCCGCGGATATGGCTGCCGGTGATGCCGGTGTACACGCGCGTGATCTTGCAGTCGGCCATCAGCTCGGCTTCCTTCAGCGCCTGCTGGATGCTCTGCACGGTAGCGTCGATATTCACCACGACGCCACGCTTCAGGCCGTTGGAAGCGGCCACGCCGAGTCCGGCCAGCTTCAGCTCGCCCCCCTGGACCACCTCGGCCACCACGGCCATGACCTTGGCCGTTCCGATGTCCAGTCCCACCACGAGGTCCTTGTATTCTTTTGCCATGTTTCGTGCCTGTCGTTCTGCCTTCTAGTCCAATATCATTTATCTCTTCGCCGCGTCGGCAATCGTGGTGCCCACGCCCCTCAATCGCACTGCATAGCCGTCGCCGTGCCGCAGGTCAGCCGAAACCAGCGCCTCGGGCCGGCGGCCATAGCGCGCGGCCACCTGGGTCAGCGTTTGCAGGAATCGCTGCGTACGTGCTATCACCTCATCGGGTGTGCCGCGTCCCAACTCGACCACGCCGCCGGTGTCCAGCTCCAGCTGCCAGCTGCCACGCGCGGTCAACGCCAACCGGTCCACGTTAAGGTCGAGGGCCTCGAACAGCGGCTTCAGCCCGGCGTACATCGCCAGCACCTGCGGCGCCTGCTGGCGCGGTCCGGAAAGCCTGGGCAGTTCGTCGGGCTCCACATCGCCGGCATTGGCCTCGAACACTTCGCCGAAGTTGTTGACCAGCCGGGTCTCGCCGTCGGCTCCCCACATGGCTACCGCCTGGTGCTCCTCCAGGCGCACCCGCAGCCGGTTCGGGAATTCGCGCCGCACGACCGCCCGGCGCACCCATGGGACCGCCTCGAAAGCTTCGCGCGCGCCGGCCAGGTTCACGGTGAAGAAGTTGCCGGCCAGCCGCGGCGCCACGTTGGCACGCAACGTCACCGCGTTGTTGTGCACCACATCGCCCTGCACCGTGATGCCGGCGATCCCGAACAAGGGATGGCGCAGCGCCCACCACGCCGTCGCCGCCAGCAGCAGCACGAGGAAAGCCGCGAACAGCACCGTGGCGGTGAGGTTCATCAGCTTCACGTCGAACGGCTGGGGCTTGGCGGCAGTCATTTGCGCGCGGCCTCCTTCTCATGGTCCAGCGCGGCCGAAGCCAGCAGCAGGAAACAGAGTTCCTCGTAGCTGATGCCCGCCGCCCGCGCCGACATCGGCACCAGCGAATGGCCGGTCATGCCTGGCGAGGTGTTGATCTCCAGCAGGTAGGGCTTGCGGGTAACCGAGTCGATCATCACGTCCAGGCGCCCCCAGCCGCGGCAGTCCAGCACCCGATACGCCTTGAGGACCATGTCCTGGATCGCCTGCTCCTCGCCCTCGGGCAAGCCGCAGGGAACGAGGTACTTGGTGTCGTCCGTGAAGTACTTGTTCTGGTAGTCGTAATTGCCCTCGGGCGCCACGATGCGGATCACCGGCAAGGCGCGAGCGTCGTCGCCCTGGCCCAGCACGGGGCAGGTGACTTCGTCGCCGCTGATGAACTGCTCGCACAGCACGTCGGCATCGAGCGCCGCCGCCTGTTCCACCGCGCCCGCCATCTCCGAATAACCGTGGACTTTTTCGACGCCAATGGAGGAACCCTCGCGCGCCGGCTTGACGATCAGGGGCAAGCCCAGGTCGTCCGGCACGGCCTTTACCTGCTCGGGCGTGTAGCTGCCTTGATGCAACAGGCAATAGCGCGGGGTGGGCAGGCCCTCGGCGAGCCACACCCGCTTGGTCATGACCTTGTCGATGGAAATGCTCGAAGCCATCACGCCCGAGCCCGTGTAGGGAATTCCCAGCAGCTCCAGGGCGCCCTGCACCGTTCCGTCCTCGCCGAAGCGGCCGTGCAATGCGATGAAGCAGCGCTTGAAGCCCTTGCGCTTGAGTTCCGAGAGGTCGCGCTCCGCGGGATCGAAGGCATGCGCGTCCACGCCTTTGGACTGCAGCGCCTTGAGCACGCCGCTGCCGGACATCAGCGAAACTTCGCGCTCGGCGGAGCGCCCGCCCATGAGGACGGCGACTTTCCCGAAGTTGTTATCGCTCATGGGGAACTCCCGAAAGCGGACACCCGTACGCAGAGGACGCAAGAACTACACAAAGGATTTCCTTTTGCGTCCTCTGCGTAACCTTTGCGTCCTCTGCGTTCAAAAGACAGCCCGCGTGCCAACCTTCCAGCGAGGTTCATACAACACCTCCCATTTCCACCAGCTTCGCCGGCACGCCACCGATCGAGCCGGCACCCATGCACATCACGACGTCACCGTCGTGCGCGATCTCCATCACCGCCGCGGGCATGGCGGCGATGTCGTCCACGAAGACCGGTTCCACCTTGCCCGCCACGCGCACCGCGCGCGCCAGCGAACGGCCGTCGGCGGCGACGATCGCCGGCTCGCCGGCCGAATACACCTCTCCCAGCAGCACGGCGTCGGCCTGGCTGAGCACCTTGACGAAATCCTCGAAGCAGTCGCGCGTGCGTGTATAGCGATGGGGCTGGAACGCAAGCACCAGGCGCCGGCCGGGGAAGGCGCCGCGCGCCGCCTGCAGCGTGGCCGCGATTTCCACCGGGTGATGGCCGTAGTCCTCGATCACGGTGAAGCGGCCGCCGCCGTTCCCGGGCAGCACAGCGACCTCGCCATAGCCCTGGAAGCGCCGGCCGACACCGGTGAACTCCGCCAGCGCCTTGAGCACCGCTTCGTCCGGGATGTTGAGTTCCACCGCCACGGCGATCGCCGACAACGCGTTGAGCACGTTGTGAATTCCGGCCAGGTTGAGCACCACCTTCAGGTCAGGTAGTGTCACGCCGTTGCGCCGCTGCGCCGTGAAATTCATCTGCGGACCGACGGCGCGGACATCGACCGCGCGCACCTGGGCATCCTCGGCCTGGCCGTAGCTCGTGATCGGGCATTGCACGTCCGGCACGATCTCGCGCACCGCCGGGTCGTCGATGCACAGGATCGCCGTGCCATAGAACGGCATGCGGTGCAGGAAGTCGAGGAACGCACCCTTGAGCTTGTTGAAATCGTGCCCGTAGGTTTCCATGTGGTCGGCGTCGATGTTGGTCACCACCGCCATCACCGGCATGAGATTCAGGAACGAGGCATCCGACTCGTCCGCCTCGACCACGATGTAATCGCCGCCACCGAGCTTGGCGTTGGCACCCGCGCTGTTCAAGCGCCCGCCGATGACGAAGGTCGGGTCCAGCCCGCCCTCGGCCAGGACGCTGGCCACCAGGCTGGTGGTGGTCGTCTTGCCGTGCGTACCGGCGATGGCTATGCCCTGCTTCAGGCGCATGAGCTCGGCCAGCATCATCGCGCGCGGCACCACAGGAATCTTGCGCTGGCGCGCGGCCACCACTTCGGGGTTGTCCGCCTGCACGGCCGTGGAAGTGACAACCGCGTCGGCGCCGATCACATGGCTGGCCGCGTGGCCCAGATAGGTCTTGATGCCCAGCCCTCCAAGGCGCCGCAGCGTGGGGCTGTCGGCGAGGTCCGAACCAGAGATCGCGTAGCCCAGGTTGCGCAACACTTCGGCAATGCCCGACATGCCGGCGCCGCCCACGCCAACAAAGTGAATGTGCTTGATGGCGTGTTTCATGGCTTTGCCAGCTCCTCGCAGGCCTTGACCAGCTCGGCGGTGGCGCTGGTCTTGCTCATGCTCTTGGCCGCGAGGGCGCGGCGAATCAATTCGGGCCGCTGCGTG
>DATNCF010000676.1:0-3169 GCA_035571675.1 Burkholderiales bacterium
GCGTGATCAAGGCGCGCGAAACCTACGAGATCATGACCGCCGAGGACGTGGGCTGGACCACCAACCGCATCGTGCTGGGCAAGCTCTCGGGCCGCACGGCCTTCCGCCAGCGCCTCAAGGAACTGGGCATCGAGCTTGAGACCGAGGACTCGTACAACAAGGCCTTCCAGCGCTTCAAGGACCTGGCCGACAAGAAGGCCGAAATATTCGACGAGGATTTGCAGTCCCTGGTCTCGGACGAGGCCTACATCCATGACAGCGAACACTGGAAGCTGGTGGACATGAGCCAGTCGAGCGGCACCAGCGCCAAGCCGCATGCCACGCTGGTGCTGTCGGAGGCCGGCAAGGAGCAGAAATCCGAAGCCCAGGGCGACGGGCCGGTGGACGCGGTGTTCAAGGCCATCGAGGGCGTGGCCAAAAGCGGCGCCGACCTGCTGCTCTATTCGGTGAACGCCGTGACCCAGGGCACCGAGTCGCAGGGCGAGGTGACGGTGCGGCTGTCCAAGGGCGGGCGCATCGTCAACGGCGTGGGCGCGGACACGGACATCGTGGTTGCGTCCGCGAAAGCCTACCTGGCGGCGCTGAACAAGCTCGCGTCGGACGTGGAGAGGATCAATCCTCAGCGCTGACTTTCCCCCATGAGGGGTGTAGAGGGACGCGTCAGCCTTACGAAGGCGATAGCCGATGCGTAGAAGGCCATGCTGAGCGCAAGTTCCAGCATGGCCAGTTTCCGTGACGTGCCGTGCTCCGCCACGGCGCGCACCACGCCCTCGGTGAAGTAGGCGAGGGCGAGGAAGGTGGACCATTTGTAGGTGTAACGTCTGTTACCAAGAATGCCGCGCAGCGGGGCCAGCAGCGGCAGCGCCTTCAATACCAGCCACGAGCCGCCCGGGCGGAGCGGAGCGAGCCACAACTCCCAGGACAGACAAAGAGCGATCAGGGCCAGCAGGCAGAGCAGGGTGGCGGTGGAAGCGGCTTTTGCCCCGACACCATCAACAGCATTGCTCATTCGGCTGGTGCCTCGCCACGCGCGGTCTTCGCCATGGCCACGAGTGCCGCGCGGGCTTCATTCGCGTCATGGACAGTTCGATCGAAGTCAATGCGGCGGAGTTCGCCTCGCTCTTTGCCGCCCAGGCGCAGATCAATGCCGTCGCAGTCGACACCGATCATCATCGCTTCGGTTTGGGTCCCCAGGTAGTGCCGGCAATAGTCGGCGACGTTGTGCGCATGATCATTGTTCATGTGGTCGAGGATGCTTTGCTCGGCTTCCGCCAGGCTGTTGACGGGTGGCGCATAGTCTTCGGCGCTCACCCAATGGATTTTGCCGAAGCCGCCGATGAAGCGCAGCGCCTTCACCCGCAATCGCCTGAAGCTGAAATCGCCCAGGCCCAGCAATTGCTGGGCGCCGGGAAAAAAGCGCAGGTAGCGTGATTGCACGCCGGGTACATCCCCTTCGGACACTTGCTCAGCGTCCGCAATGCAGGTCAGGCGTGCCGCCGCTTGCAAATCCTCGATCCCCGGCTCCTGCACGATCAGACTGCAACGTGCGTCTGCGGCAATATTGCGCGTGTGCTCGGCCAGCCGGCTGATGAGAATGAGGGGACAGCCCTGCTGATCCAGCGCGAACGGAACCACCGATCCAAACGGGTAACCCGCGAATTTCACGGACGTTGTGGAAAGTACCCCGCCATGCCGCGCACGCAGGTAGCGGCGCGCTTCCCGGCCAAGGTTCTGGGGTTCTTCTGGGGTGTTCATCCGCGGGTATTATAGGTGCACGCATGGACCGCGACCTTGCCCGCAATATCCTTGATCGTCTCCCTCACTTCGTCCGGGAGGTGCTGGCGCGCTTTCGCCAGGACCGCTGCCTGCAGCTCGCCTCCAGCCTCACCTTCACCACCCTGCTCGCCATGGTCCCGCTGGTCACGGTGAGCCTCATGCTGCTGTCGGCCTTTCCGGCGGCGCTCACGCCCAAGGTCAACGACGTGCTGGCCTCGCGCGTGCTGCCCGAGGCCGTGGGGCGGGCCATCCAGACCTACTTCGAGCAGTTCTCGCTGCGCTCCATGAAGCTCACCGCCATCGGCTCGCTGCTGCTCATCGGCAGCGCCATCATCAACATGATGACCATCGAGCGCGCTTTCAACACCATCTGGCGCGTGCGCCACCCGCGGCCCACCGCCCAGCGCGTCATGGTGTACTGGGCGGTGCTCACCCTGGGGCCGGTGCTGATCGGCGCCAGCCTCACCATGACCTCGTACCTGGTGAGCGCGTCGCTCGGCCTGGCGCGCGGGGCTCCGCTGGTGGGGCAGGCCATCCTGTCGCTCGCGCCCGTGGTGCTCACCGTGGCGGCGTTCACGCTGCTCTATTCGGTGGTGCCGGCGCGGCGCGTGTCGCGCCGCCATGCGCTCATCGGCGGCGTGGTGGCCGGCCTGCTGTTCGAGGCGGCCAAGCGCAGCTTCGCGCTGTACGTCATGCGCTCGCCCAGCTATACCATGGCCTACGGCGCCTTCGCGGCGGTGCCGGTGTTCCTGCTGTGGATCTACCTGTCCTGGCTGGTGGCGGCGCTGGGCGCCGTGGTGGTGGCCACTCTGCCCGACTACTGGGTGCTGCCGGTGGCGCGCAGCCGCGTGCCGGGCGTGTACTACCGCGACGCGCTGGACGTGCTGGTGGCCATGACGCGCGCCCGCCATCGCGGCGAGGGGCTGGACGTCTACGGCATCGCCCGCGGTGCCGGCCTGCCCGTGGCGCGCACCGAGAACCTGCTGGAGACGCTGCGGGGGCATGATTGGGCGGGCCAGCTCGAGGACGGGCGCTGGGTGCTGGTGCGAGATCCGGCCGTCCTGCGCCTGGCCGAGATCTGCAAGCGACTGGCGCTGTCAGCCGAAGAACTTGTGGCGGACCGCGCCGACAGTGCCCTGGCGCGCAGTTTCACGGACTTGTCGCAAGGCATCGACTCGGCGCTGGCCATGACCCTTGCCGAGGTTTCCATGCACACCGAGCGCCATGCGGCGCCGCCGGCGCAGCGCATAAAACTGGCTCATCCTCCTTCGAACGCCGGCGACTGACCCAAGCGGCCGCGCAGGTTCAGCGCGCGGTAACTGCGTACGAGGTCCGTGGTTGCGTTATGGCGCTTTCAGCGTTGGGCTCGCGCGGCAAGCGCGGAGCCCACATC
>DATNCF010000677.1:0-6570 GCA_035571675.1 Burkholderiales bacterium
TGAACGCTCAGCTCCGCTCCCTTCGCTACGCGCCGAACTCCTCTTCGTCGCGCTGCAGTTTTCGACAGCGCCAGTAGTCCATCAGCGCCAGGAAGGCCAGGCTCGCCACGACGACCGCCCCCACGGCGCCGGCGATCAGCATGTGGGAGCAATGCAGCGGAGCGCCCGCGAGATTCATGCAGGTGGCCGCTCCATGGCCGGCCCTGACTTCGTCGACGACGGTCGCGATGATGTTGGCGCTCCCCGCATAGAAGGCGAGGCCGCCCAGGGACAGTCCGGTCAGGTACCAGCGTGGCTTTGTGGGTAGGTTCTTGGGATGATTGGATTCCAACAACGGCTCACGAAATGGGCAAAAGGATGGTGATCGGCCCGATCTTGGTCCGGGCCGGGGAACGAGCTCTCCGTCAGTGGGCGGGTTTCAGGAAGGCATCGGCGGGTTGCGCGCACAGCTTCGAGGCCGGCACGCCGGTCGCGCGCAGGTAGCCGTCGACCAGGTCGAAACCCAGGTCGAAGCCGGTGTTGCGCGGAATCTGCTTTTCGTCCGAGCCGAAGAACCAGGCGCGAAAGTCGAACGAGGTTGAGGCGTATTCGCTGCGCGCGCGGGCGTGCATGATGGAGCGGGTGGCCCCGTCCAGCGAGCGAGCGTAGAACGGCGCCCGCCCGCCGCGCAGTTCCTTTTCGAACTGGCAAGCCAGGCCCTCGGACACCAGCGTTTCAGCCAGCGTCGATCCATAGCCGGGGCCGCGGCTGCGCGCGCAGGTGTGCAGCTCGTGGCCCAAGGTGGCTACGAACTCCACCTCCAGTTGTTCGCCCAGGTTGCCGTTGGCCGGGTCGAGCGTGATGTACACCACGTCGTCGCTCGGGGCGTAGCCGCGCATGCCGGTTTCGGGATGGACGAAGCGCGCGGCATGCACCACCACGTCGACCTGCGAAATGGGCACCAGCGCCGTGACCGCGGCCACCCCGTCGGAGAAGGCGGCGGTGAGCCGCTCGCGATAGGCCCTGAAGTTGCCGCGCGCGTCGAGAATGTGCAGCGAGATATCCGAACCCATGCCAGCCCTACGAGAGATTGCGGTCGCTCAGTTGCGTTGATGTTGCGTTGATGTTGCGTTACTGTTGCCTGGTGAAGTGCGCTCTAAGACTTCTTTCGAACTTGTCAATCCGAAGTCTGTCGCGCGAGGACAAGGAGAGACTGACTGGAATTGCGCGCTGCGTAAGATAGCGCGATCGTTGGCGGTTGAAAACCCTCGGCGCCCGGTTTGCTCAAAAAAAGTCGCGCCAGGAACGGTACCAATCTCGAATGAAGATGACTTTCATCGCCGTTCGAGATGGGTCTCCACCATCGGAAGCAGTGGAAGCGATTCGGCGGAACGACTTTCTGCGTATGGATTATGATGGGCGCGCCAATGAACGTTTACTCCTTTTGTTCATAGGCATTTTCCAAGCCCCCAATTCTTGTCATTGGGGGCTTATTTTTTGAAGCCGGGCGGCGGCCTCCAGGTTCGCGCTAGATCACCCTGGCTGAGCGCAGCTCGCCGAGCTGAGTCGCGTCGAACCCCAGCGCGCCGTACACCTCGGCGTTGTGCGCGCCCAGCGCGGGCGCCGGCCCCTGGAAGCGCGCCGGCGTGGCCGACAGGCGCGGGCTCGGGGCGGGCAGGGTGAGCTCGCCCAGTTCGGGGTCGGCCAGCCGGGCGAGGTTGCCGCGCGCGAGGATGTGCGGGTCGGCGAACACCGCCGCCATGTCGTTCACCGGAGTGACCGGGATGCGCGCCTCGGCCAGCAGCTCCACCACGCGGTCGCGCGGCTGGGTGGCCACCCACTCGGCCACGGCGCGGTCCAGGGCGTCTGCGTTCGCGGCGCGCGCCGCGTTGTTGCCGAAGCGCGCGAGGTTTTCGGGAGTGGCCATGCCCATGACTTCCAGCAGGCGCTTCACCACCCGGTCGGTGAGGGCGGAAATCACCACCCAGCCGTCGCGCGCGGCGTAGACATTGCGGGGCGCGGCGCCAGGCAGGCGGCTGCCGCAGCGCCGCTCGCTTGTGTCTCCGGCGCCGTGGCGGGCCACGCTCATGACCATGAGCTGCAGCACGGGCTCGTAAATGGTGAGGTCCACGTGCTGGCCCTGGTTTTTGGCCGGACCGGTATCCCGGGCATACAGGGCGGCCAGAATGCCCGACAGGCCGTGAATGGCGGCCAGGCCGTCGCCCAGGGCCACCGAGCTCAGCATGGGCGGGCCGTCGGCCTCGCCCGTCATGTTGGTCAGGCCGGCGTAAGCCTCGGACAGGGTGCCGTTGCCGCCGCGCTCGGCGTAGGGGCCGCTGACGCCGTAGCAGGACAGGGTGGCCACGATGAGGCGCGGATTGACTGCGCGGAGCTGCTCGTACTCCGCCCCGAAGCGGCGGGCGGCGTCGCGCGGGAAATTCTCGATCAGCACGTCGGCGCTCTGCGCCAGCCTGTGCAGCAGCGGCCGGGCGCGCGCGTCGGCGAGGTTTAGCGTCACCGAGCGCTTGTTGCGCCCCGCCGCCGCCCAGGACAGCGACTTGCCGTCGCGCATGACGCCGATGCCGCGCAGCGGATCGCCCTCGGGCGGCTCGACCTTGATGACCTCGGCGCCGTAGTCGCCCAGCATGGCGGCCAGCAGCGGCGCGGGAAAGAGCGAGGCGAGGTCGAGCACGCGCAGGCGGCCGAGGGGGGAGGGTGGGAGTGCCTTGTCGTTCATGGTGTATCCGCAGTGGTTTGGGCCATCATAGCGGGCGCCGCTCACCCATGGTGTCGCTTGCCATGGCGCCCCTTGCCGTGGCGCTCCTTGCCATTTCCGTCACGCCGGGCATGCCTTTTCGACAATTGACGAATGGCGGCAGCGCATGCATTGTGGAGGCAAAGGAGGCGGCATGACACTGGAACAGCAGATTCAGCGCCTGGCCGACGAGGCCGAGCTGCGCAACGCCGAGGCTCGGCTGGCGCAGTTTTCGGACGAGGCCGATCCCGAGGTGTACGCGGACTGCTACACCGAAGACGGGGTGTGGGACGGCGGCAAGGAATTCGGCGTGCACAAGGGGCGCGAGGAAATCCTCGCCAGCATCAAGCAGCGCCGCGCCACGGGCTCTTCGGGGCCCGGCACCCACAAGCGCCACGTCATCATCAACAGCCTGATAGATCTGGACGGCGATCGCGCCGTGGTGCGGTCCTACCTGATGTTCTACGCCGACTGCGACAAGGCCCCGCGCGCGCTGACGAGCGGCGTTTACACCGACCACTTCCGCCGCACGCCCAAGGGGTGGAAGGTGGAGTACCGGACCATTGAACGGGCGTAGGATCGAGCAAGGGGCTGTGCCCCTTGGTATATCCCCCTGACTTCAGATTTCTTGCATACATTCTTTCTTCGCATACGGTCTTAATGGCGCAAACAGTATGACGCTCGGCACCATCGAGGACATCGAAAACTGCATGGAGAACGGCTGGTCGGATGGCCTGCCGGGGGCCAAGCAGATTGTGGATGCCATCGAGAGGCTGCTGGACGACCAGATGCCGGACAACCCCTGACCAGCTAGTTTTCCTCGGGATTGAAGTTGACGGGGAAGGTTACGGTGTCGGCCACGGCTTGGCCGCCGCGAGTGGCCGGAATGAACTTCCAGGACTTGACGGCTTTCAGCGCCGCCTCGTCGAGGCGTCGATGGCCGCTGGAAGTCTGAACACTGACCTGATCCACCGCGCCTGACGCGGACACGCGCACCTGCAGCACCACGCTGCCCTCTTCGCCCAATTCCAGCGAAGCACGCGGGTACACGGGTTTGGGATTGCCCGGATTGCGCGCGCGGATGAAAGGACCCGATGCAGCCGCCGGTGCGGTGGCCGCTGAGGCGGGCTCCGTGGGCATGGCGGGGGAAGCGCCGGCGTTTGCCGGCGCGCCTGTCGGAGCTGGGGCGGATGGTGCCAAGACGGAAGCAGGCTGATCGGTTTGCGCGCTGACCAGCGGGCTAGGCATGGGCGCAGCTCGGGGGCGTTGTTCGGCAGGTTTGGCAGTGGGCCTGGGTTCGGTCTTTGGGCGGGTCGCCGGCTTGTCGGCTTGCGGGGGGGCCATGTTGATGGTGACCGGGATGATCTTCACCATGGCCTCGCGCGCCGGGCCGTACGTAAGCAACGCGGCCAGCAGCACCAGGTGCAGGGCGATGACGCCGCCCAGCCGCGCCGTGAAACCTGTGAGGGGTCTCATCAGCGTTTCCGTGAGAGGACGCTAAAAGCGCGTTCCCACGGTAAGAAACACGCGCGGCGTGAGGCGCCGCTCGAAGCTTTCGGTGGTCGCCGTTCCATTGAGGGTGTCGGTCACAGTCCGCCCGCGCTCCTGCCTGAAGTCGAAAACATTGTATGCGTTCAGGCGCCAGAAGCCGACTTTCGGCACCACGTCGCCGATGTACAGGTCGAGCTGGGCATGCGCGCGCTGGCGGCCGGTGACGGTGACGCCCGGCGTGCCGGCGGTGTTGAAGTCCGCGGCCCCGATCATTTGCAGCGCCCCGCCGCCGTACCAGCCGCCCGATTGCCGCGCCGGCTTGGCGATGTTCAGGTTGGCGACGTAGCGTGCCTGGCCGGGAATGCGCTGGCCCGCCACCGTGCCGCCGTTGAAGCGCGAGTTGAGCAGGGTGGCATTGGCCGAAATGGTCCAGTCGCGCCAGTCGCGCGGCAGGCCGAGCACGGTCAGGCTGGCGCGCATGTCGGTCTCGAGGCCCCACACCGTGGCCGAGCCGATGTTGGCCGGCTGCTCCACCCATCGTCCGCCGGCGAAGAACAGGCTGCGCCCGATGACGTTGCTTTGCTGGCGCACGAACAGGTTCAATCCGGCCTGGGCGTTGCTGCCGCCTGCCAGCCGGCGCTCGAAGCCGGTGTCCAGCGTCACCGTGGACTCGGGACGGATGTTGGGATTGCCGCGGAAGTCCGGCGCCGTGGGGCCGTTGGGCAGGTCGCTGGGGGCGGTGTAGGGAGCCAGTTCGTACACGCGGGGATTGCGGCTGATGCGCGCCAGGTTGAAGCGGTATTGCAGGGTGTCCGAGAGCGCGGTGCGGGTGTTGAGCGAGGGCTGCCAGGCGAGGTTGTGGTATTCCACCCCGGTCCCGGCGGCGCCGGCGTTCTCGCGAAAGTCCTGCGCCCGCAGGCCCAGCACCACGGCGGTCTTGAGGGACTCCACCGGCTTTTCGTACTGGCCCCACAGCGCCTTGCGGTGGGTGGAGGCGTCCAGGGCCAACGGGAACGCCACGCCCGCGGCGCTGGTGACCGACTGCTGGTCCAGCAGGCGGTTCTCGAACTCTCCTCCGTAGGACCAGGTGGCCTCATCCGCGCCGCTGCCCGCCAGCACCAGCTTGGTCTTGCCGATGACGCCCCGGTCGCCGCGGCTGTAGCCGTAGGTGGAATCGAATGGCGTGGCTGCGCCTCCCACCACGGTCGTGCCGCTGCGGTCGGAGCTGAAATCGCTGTGTCCGCGCTCGGTCTGCAGCGAGCTGTCCCACTTCGCATCCTGGAAACTGTGGCTCCAGTCCACGGTGGCCTGGCTGTAGGTGCGGGCGAAGTGCCATTGGCCCCGCGACGCGCTGGTCATGGCGGCGCCGCTCGCCACGCCATAGCTGTTGGAGAACAGGTTTTCGCCCTGGTTGAAGCCCGACAGGATGCCGCGCAGGGTGACGCGGTCGCTCGACCCGAGGCGCCCGGTGACGCGCGGCGTCAGTGTCCAGAACTGGTTGTGCAGCCGGAAGCGGTCGGCGGTGGTGGTGAAGCTCGGCGCGGCGGTGTTGGATGAATTCTCGCGGCGCGTGTCGCTGCCCACATTGCGGTCGCCGGCGTTGAAGGAAATGAAATAGGACCAGCTCGGCGCCTGGGGGTCGGTCTTGTCGGGCTGCTTGCCCAGCGGGCCGGTCTGGGAGGCATACAGGGAAGGGCCGTTGCGGCCCCACACGTACTGGCCGGTGAACCAGAGGAAGGTCTCCTTCTTCGGCGAGGCGCCGCGCAGGACGATGTTTAGCGTGCCGCCGGCCGCGCCCTGGAACTCGGCGCTGGGCGCGCGGATGATCTCGATGCGCTCGAGCAGGTCGGCCGGCAACTCGTCCAGCGGCAGTTGCGCCGTGCGGTTGTTGGGATTCACCGGCAGGCCGTCGATGAGGATGCGGGTGGCCTCGGTTCCCATGCCGCGCATGCGGATCTCGATGCCGCCGCTGGCGGTGGTGGTGACCTGCACGCCGGGGAGCTGGCGCAGCACGTCGGCCATGGAATTCGCGCCCATGGCCTCGATATCGCGGCGGGTGACGGTGATGCGCGTGGCCGTGGACATGAAGCGCTCGTCGAACTCGCGCCGCCCGGTGACGTTGACCTCCTCGAGCTGTGCGGGCTGCTCGGAGTCATCCTGGGTGGATTGCGCCAGCAATGGGCAGGCCCATCCGCAGCCCAAAATGAGGACGGGCGCGAACACTGGCGCTGCGAAAAGCGCGCGGCTGCGTGGCAACGGGACCCCCTCCCTTGTCGTCGCCGGGGAGTATGCCCCCCCGTTTCTTACAGCTCAACTTTAGAGCTTGGCTATAGGCCGAGCAACCC
>DATNCF010000678.1:0-2950 GCA_035571675.1 Burkholderiales bacterium
CGAGTTCCGCGCGCTCTCGGGCACGCGCCAAAGCCTGTGGAACCGCGCCTTCCAGTGGGGATCGCTGGCCGCCACCTATGCACAGGGCGTGGTGCTGGGCAACTACGTGCAGGGCTTCGCCGTCTCGGGCCGCGAATTCGCCGGCACCAGCCTCGACTGGGCGCGCCCCTTTCCGCTCCTGGTGGGCGCCGGCCTGGTGTGCGGCTACGGCCTGCTCGGCGCCTGCTGGCTGGTGCTGAAGACCGAGGGCGAACTGCAGCAGTGGGCGCGGCGCTGGGCGCTGCGGCTGCTGAGCGGGGTGCTGGCCTTCATCGCCATGGTGAGCCTGTGGACGCCGTTCATGCAGCCAAGCATCTTTGCACGCTGGTTCTCCTGGCCCAACATCGCCTTGCTTGCGCCGGTTCCGGTTGTGACGGCATTGCTGGCATGGTGGGCCTGGTCGTCGCTGCGCAAGGGCCGCGACCTTGCCCCATTCCTCGCCGCGCTCGCACTGTTCGCCATGTGCTACCTGGGCCTGGGCATCAGCCTGTTTCCCCTGGTGGTGCCCTACGCCCTCACCCTGCACCAGGCGGCGGCGCTTCCCGACTCGCAGGTGTTCCTCGGCCTGGGCACATTGTTCCTGCTGCCCATCATTCTCATGTATACGGCGTGGTCGTACTGGGTGTTCCGCGGAAAGGTGCGGGCGGACGCCGGCTACGGCGCGCACTAGCGCAGCAGATCAGCCTCGATCAGCACGTCCACTCCTGAGGCGGGAGCAACGGCAGCCGCGGGAATGGGCTCGCCGACGCGCCAGGCCGCGACGGCATCGCGCTTCGATTCGCCGCTCACCAGGAACAGGACCTGACGCGCACGGGAGAGCCGCGCGGCCGACAGGGACACTCTTTCAGGGGGCGGCTTGGCCGCATTCAGCACGGCCTGCGCATCCGGCGATCCAGGGATTGCTCCCCAGTCGTTGCCCGGGAACAGACTGGCGCTATGCCCGTCCTCACCCAGTCCCAGCAGCACCAGGTCAAAATCCCGTCCGGACACTGCCCGCAAGTCACCCGCATAGGCCACGGCAGCGGGCTCGGCACCCAATTCCGCCGGAATGACATGGATTTGCGATTTCGGAATCGAGACATGGCTGAGCAAGGCTTCATTTGCCATGAGCGAGTTGCGGTCGGCATCGTGGGGAGGAAGGCAGCGTTCGTCGCCGAACCACACATGCCAGGCCGACCAGTCGATTTTTTCGCTGCGCAGGTCGGCATACAGCGCGCGAGGCGTATTGCCCCCGGCCAGAACGACATGGAAAGCGCCTCGCTCGCGGACAGCCTCATCTGCAGCCTTCAGCACGCGTTGCAGCGCCGCCCGGCGCAGTGCCTGCGCATCGGCCACGCCATGCCAGCGAACGATTTGCTTGTGTTCCGGTTGCGTCACTTAGAAATAATAGCGCAGCACGGCCTGCCACACCCTCCGCTCGGGCAGCGCGCCGTAGTTGCTGAACGGCGTCCCGCTGTTGAGCTGCGCCTGCAGCGCAAGGTCCACCTTGGGCCAGTGGTAGCGCGCCTCCAGCCATTGCAGACGGCTGTGGTCTTCCACATCGATACGCGTGAAGGCGGTCAGGTCGAGGTGCCTGATGGCAAAATCCTGCCATAGTGCGTACAGGAACAGGGTCTGGCGCGTGGGCGGGTCCTGCACATTGGCGGCGTAGGCCCGATAGGCCGCATAAGCAAGGGGGCTGCGCGCCAGCGTCGTCCAGTCCGATTGAGCCAGTCCCGCGCCGTTGTATTCATACTCGGCGGTCAACGTAATGTTGTTGGATGTTGTGTAGGTCAACCCAGAGGCAAGGCGCGAGCGAAAGGCACCGTCATCCCCCCGCCGCAAGGCGGCGGGCAACGTGAAAGGATTGATCGTTGCCTGGGTGAGCAATGAAGGAGAGCGACCGCCCGACCATTCCAGGTAGGCCACGGTCGCATCGTTGGCCAGCGCGCTCAGGTTGAACCCCAGTTGCGGCGACTGTCCCGCTCCACCTGACAACAGCCACTGAGGGCTGAGACTATCCGTCACTTTCTGGCTCAACGCCAATTGCCACCGGTCCCGGTTGTTGGTGGCGCCCCAATCCGGACTGAAAGGCGCGCCGCTGGGTTGGCTGGCGAGCTTCGGCGAGAAAATACCGGTGATCGACCCGCCCTCCCACAGCGCCTGTCCCCTCAACATGGCGCTGCCCAGGCGATTCTCGCGCAGGCTGGCCGGATCGAGCGAGACCACCGAGCGCACCGCGCCCGCGCGAAAGAAATCGGTAGGGTTGTAGCCCACGCCCACGCCATTGCGCACATTGATGCGGCCGATGTCGGCGATGCGGTCGGGCGCGGCCTGCCAGGAGAGATAGGCTTCCTTGAGGGTGCTGACGTTCTGATTGCCGGAGGTACCGAGCGCCGCCCCGTCGGAGCGGAACATGTCGACGCGGTCGGCGAACACGGCGCGCAGGGAGGGCGCGATGGTCGCGTCGTAGCGCGCATCGAGCGACAAACGTCGGCCATGCAGCGCAAGACCCTGCCCCTGCCGGCTGGATTCGCGCACGGCGCCTTCCACATACACATGCCAGTCGGCGCTCTTTTCAGCCTTGTCTTCAGTCTTGTCAGCCAGGGAGAGCGCGGCAGCATCATCGGCGTCTGCGGCCTGCGCTGTTCCGGCAGCAAGAATCAGCACAGCAGTCGCTATCGAGATTCCAATCCTTCCGGCGAAAGCCGGAAGCCCACGTTTACCCAGACCCATATCCAGTGTTATTCAGGCTTGAACCGGGGAAGATAGTCGCGCTGCAACCACACCTCGGGCACATCCCTGAACGCATAGTCGGAAAACCGCATCACGGTCACCCAATTGGGATCCAGCCCGTCGATGATGACGGTCTCGGTAGGCCGCTCGACGCCCAATTGCGATTGGTACCGCCGGTAATAAGCCGTCTTCAACA
>DATNCF010000679.1:0-10588 GCA_035571675.1 Burkholderiales bacterium
ATCCGCTCCGAGCACGCGGTT
Source organism: Burkholderiales bacterium (assembly GCA_035571675.1). GTDB lineage: Bacteria > Pseudomonadota > Gammaproteobacteria > Burkholderiales > SG8-39 > CAIYPG01. The sequence goes on from DATNCF010000679.1 coordinate 22, forward strand.
GAGCGCCACTGCACTGGAATTGGGTTGCACGAAGCGCACCGCTTCGCCCTGTCCGATGTTGAAGGTCTGCCAGTTGATCGCCACATTCTGGCTGGTCTGGGTGATGGTCATGCTGCCGCCGCCGCCCGCAATGCTCGCGCTGCCCGCGGAGACCGCGCCGCCGGCGGGCAGCGCATGGGCATGGGCAGCGAAGGCCAGCGCCACCAGTACTCCTAGCCCTTTCAGGGCGAAACGCGCGGGCGGCGAAGTGGCTCTGTGGTTCCGGTACGATCGATAAATTTGACCCATGATGTGTTTCCCGTGAACTTGGATAAGAGCGCCGGACGGCCACAACTGTGCCGATGGACTCTTCATCGACTAGCCATTTGTACGCCTTGCGCCCAGGGCGGACTGTGCGTTGGCCGACATAAGAGACGTCAGGGCGGGGCGAGGAAGCGGCCTAATGAGCCCTGGCGCCCGGAGGTTCTGCCCGCTCAAGTGGGCCGCCTGGTCATGCAACGCGTTGACGAACGGATCACATACGTCCTGGACCGGCGCATCGTAGCGCCATGACCGGCCGATCTCGGCAATGTGGATCTAACGCGTGCCAGTGGTACCGGTGGTGCCGGTGGTGCCGGCGGCGCTATTCGTACTACTTGAAATCGCTGCCGCGACCGCCGCTGCGGCCACCACCCCAGCCGCTATCGCCCCCGCCGAAATGCCGCCGGTCGCCGCTGCGGTTGCCGCCGTCCCTCCGCCAGCCGCCCCTCCGGATCCTCCAGCCCCGGCACTCGTCCCACCGCTTCCGGCGGGTGACTGCCCAAACGCGGGAAGCGCAATTGCGCTGGCAATCAAGAAAATTCGAACACTTTTATGCACTTTCGATGCCCCCATGAACTCCGGATATGACCGAACGAAGAGAACCTCCCGCGAGCCGGCCGCAGAGATGAAGTGGGCGCCGGCGCAATCGCCACTGCTGCGTTCACCTTACTGCGATATGAGTGGCGCCGTATGTGCGCTATCGCACGGAGCATCGGTCCGGGCGCGAAAAGCGCGCGGCCGAGCGCTGGCAGCGGCGCCTTGGCGGTCAAAAATACTTGATGGCCTGAATCCAGAAGCGGCCGGCCTTGTCGGGGGCCGAGATGGCCGCGGCGTTGCCCAGTTTGTGGGCGTAGTACACGTTCACCACAAAGTTGTTGTAATCGGACCAGGTGAGCCCGATTCCCGCCCCGCTCAGCGTCCTGTGGTTCTGTCCGGGCGCCCAGGGGTTCTTGTTGATGGTCACGCTGCCCGTGTCGACAAAGCCGATCAAATGCACCTGCCCGGGCACGCGCTCGGAGAACTTGGGCAGCAGCAATCTCGCCTCCACGGTGGCGACGTAGCCCTCGTCGGCGAAGGCCTCCCCTTCGGGGTAGGCCCTGACTGCGTACATGCCCCCCAGTTCCATCTTCTCCGAGATGTCCAGGTTCTTCGAGGCGATCTGGCCATTGATCGCACCGTAAAGCGAGATTCTTTCGGTCAAGCTTTGCAGGCGCGACGCATTGAATTGCAGCTTGCCGAAATGCCCGTTGGTCTGCGCCGTGGCCGCATCGGCGGTCCGCGCCGCCGCCGTTTCGATGTCGATGTTTCCGGTCGACAAAGTGGCCCCGTAGCTGCTCAGTCCGCCGCCGCCGATGTTGTCGCGATGGTTGCCGTTGAGCCCCGCCATCACCACCTGGGCCTTCTTGTCGGTGACCGTGGAGGTCAGGTCCACCTTGTCCTGAAACTTCTTGGCATCGAAGTCGATGACGGCATAAAGGTTGGTGTCGCGGGAGCGAATCAGCGGATAGCTGCCGTAAACGCTCGCAATCTCGGCCGTCCCGTGAGCGTGCAGGCTCGCGAATTCCTCGCCCAGGCGGTAGGCAAGGGCAGTGTAGGCCACCCCAACGGTCGCCTTCCCGACCCGGGTCTGGTAGGACGCCCGGCCGTAATTGAGCCCCGTGCCGGAAGTCATGGCGCGCAGGCTCGCCACATCGCCGTGTCCGGTGAGGTTGTTGAAATTCACCGTCGCGCCGATTCGATATTCGCCGGTATAGCGGTTGCCGGCATTGTCGGCGTCGACTTCCCCCGACACGCTCTGGCCCGGCGTCACGTCCACGATCAGATCCGACGTTCCCGGAGAAGCGCCCGGGTTCAGGGTCGATCGCACGTTCACGCCGGGAATGTCGGACAGCAGCAGCAGGCGATTCTCAAGCGGCGCGATGGTGATGGGATCACCGCTGTTCAGGCCCGCCAGCAGCCCGTTCGGCAGCGAGTCCGACAGCCTGGCTTGGTTGCGCAGCGTGACGTTGCCGTAGCGCCCTTCGAGCACGGCGATGGTAACAGCTCCGTCCTTGACGTCCTGAGGGGGCAGGTAAGCCTGCGCCACGATGTATCCATTGCGGTGGTAATAGTCCGCAATCCTCGCCGCCATTCCTTGCAGGTCGGATAACGTCAGTTCAGTGCCGGGAACGAATCCCGTGACCGCCACCAACTCGGCTTCCGGGTACTGCGACTGCCCGGTCACATGCAGGGACTTGACCGCAATCCTGTTCTGATCAATCCCCGCAGGGGCCGGTCCAGTGCCTGGCTCAATCCTGATTTCGGGAGGCGCTCTTTGCGGGACGGGCGCGGGCGGAATCTGCTGAATCTGGCCGCCGGCGCCCGGAGGGGGAGGCGTCTGCCCAAATGCACTTTGGGTCAGCGCCAACATGGCAATGCCGAGAATCTTTGTTTTGCGCATAAATACCCCGGTCAGCAGTTCTCGAAGTGCCGTGCACGGCATTGAAGAACGTTCATTATCGTATTGCCGCTCGGGGAGTTCTGTACGCTATCGAACATAAGCGCCGCGTGGGCAAAACTCGCGCCCGCAAGGCGGCCCGGCGCCGCGCCATGGGTGGACCTATGTCTTGGACGCGAAAAGGCCCCGGGCGGGACTGCCGCCCGGGGCCTTTGCTGCTGCGGTTGCGTCGTTGTAGCTGGGCCTAGCGGCTGCTGACCAGCACCTCGACACGGCGTTCGCCGCGGCGCTGCGGGTCGCCGAAGTTGCCGGTTTGAATCTTGCCGGCCGGCACGCCGGCGTCGGTCAGGGCTTCAACCACGGCATGGATGTAACGGTTGCTGGGGCCGTCGACCGCGACGCGGGCCGACGGATTGCTTCTCAGGTAGTCCGCGATCTCGCGCGGCTTGGCGCTGTCGGCGCGGATGATGTCGTCGCTGTTGCCGTTGAAGGTGAATTCCCTGAACATGGTCCAGTTGGCCTGCATCGAGCCTTGCGGTCCTTGCGCGCCGGTCTGGCCGATCGCGCCTTGCGGGCCGGTGGCGCCGGTTGCGCCTTGCGCCCCGGTCACGCCTGCGAGTTCGGTGTTGCCCCTGGCGCCGGCGAAGCCGGTTGAGCCGGTGGCGCCGGTGGCGCCGGTGGCGCCCATCGGGCCGGACGGACCTTCGCGGCTGGGGCCTTCAGCGCCCCGGCTGCCCGCCACGCCCTGGATGCCTGCCAGGCCGACATTTCCGGTCGGGCCGGCCGGACCAGGCAGGCTGGCGCCTTGCGAGCCGGTGGCGCCGGTGGCGCCCTGCGAGCCTGTGGCGCCGGTTGCACCCGTGGGGCCGGCGCGTCCTACGACCATTCTGCCTTCGCTGCCCGTGGCTCCGGTGGGGCCTTGGGCGCCTTGGGCGCCGGTGGGGCCGGTGGCGCCCATCGGGCCGGCCATGGCCACGCCGGTCGCGCCGGTGGCGCCGGTGTCGCCTTGCCTGCCTGTGGCGCCGGTGGCGCCGGTGGCCCCGGCGGGGCCGACGTAACTGATAACCGGTTCGCTGCGCGGCTGCGTGGTGCTGCAGCCCGCGGCGAATACTGCGATCACGGCGATTGCGAGGCCGCTTTTGGTGAATATTGATTTCATGGTGATTCCCTATGTATGAAAACGATGATTGCGCACTGGGTTCGGATTCGTTCGGGCCGCGATCGTGGCGCGCGTTACGATTCGTGAACCCAAGTTACGCTGCCGGCGCGCCCGATTCCGTTCGCTGGCGCGCTTAACTTCGAAATGGCCCATTGCGTGAAAACTCATTCCTCAGCGCTTCGCGGCCAGCAGGCCGATCAGCAAGCCGGCGGCGCCCGCCACGCCAATGGCGGTCCAGGGGTTGGCGCGAACATAGTCGTTGCCGGCCGCCGCGGTTTCCTCGGCCTTTGCGATCATGGGCTTTGAGGCATCCACCAGCGCCGTCCTGGCGCGCTGCAATTTGTCCTCGAATTTTTTTCGAGCCTCCGCAAAACCCTCGCCCGGAACGGCCACCGCGGCGCTCAGCAATTCCTCGCTGTCGGCGATGATGGCTTTGAATCCGTCGGCCATGCGGCCCCTGCTTTTCTCAAATCTTCCCGTGGCGCTGTCGGTCATCGCGGTCTCCTGGGTGGTGTCGATCGAAAGAGGCTTTTGCGGCCCCGAAACTGGAAGTCCGCCCTGGACAAACGAGCGGGCCAAGCGCGCACTATGGGGTGGCCGCGCGCCGCAGTCCGTGCGCTCTCGAACATAGTGAGCGGAACAGGCGGTGAGCGCGGGTCGCCGGGCCCTGGACCGCCGGGACTAGAGCGAGGCGACGCTGGCCAGGTGCCGGCCCCTGCGGTCAGCCGGACCGTACTTGAGCAGGGTGGAAATGGCTTCGAACGGCACCGGCTTGCTGAACAGGAAGCCCTGCATCTGGTCGCAGCGCAACACCCTCAGGGCACTGGCCTGCGCTTCCAGCTCCACACCCTCCGCCACCACGGTCAGGCCCAGCGAATGGGCGAGTGAAATGATGGTCGAAACCAGGGACATGGTGTTGGAATCGTTCAACATGGCGACAATGAAGCAGCGGTCGATCTTCAGGGTGTGAACCGGCAGGCGGGCCAGATAAGCCAAGGATGAGTGGCCGGTGCCGAAATCATCCACGGCGATGCCGAGGCCCATGGCGCGAAGCGCTTTCAGCTTGGCGATATTGGCTTCGATATCGTTCATGATCAGGCTTTCCGTGATCTCCAGGTCGATGCCCGGCGGGCCGGGCCCTCGCTCCAGCGACCGCCTGACGACCTCGACGAAGTCGGCCTGGCGCAGTTGAATGGCCGACACGTTGACCGCCACGCGCGGCGCGGCGAGGCCGGCTTCCAGCCAGCGGCCGTGATCGCAAACGGCCTGCCGCAGCGCCCAGGCGCCGACCTCGCGGATCAGGCCGGTCTCCTCCAGCAGCGGAATGAACTGGCCCGGCGGTATGAGCCCGTTGTCCGAATCATTCCAGCGGATCAGGGCCTCGACCCCGCTCATGTGGCCGCTCGAAGATGACACCTTGGGCTGGTAATGCAGCACGAACTGCTCGCGCTCGAGCGCCTGCCGCAGCCGGTTTTCGAGGCTCAACTGCTCGACCACGCGCGCGTTCATTTTCCTGGAATAGAACAGATAGCGGTCTCCGGCCGTCTTGGCCTGCGTCAGCGCCGCTTCGGCGTTGCGCAAAAGCGCGCCGGGATCGGTCCCGTCCATGGGATAAAGTGCGATCCCCACCCTGGCGGCGGCCTTGATGTCGTTGTCCGCCACCCGGAATGTTTCGCCGAAACAGCTTTCGATGCAGGATTCTATGAATCGCGCGGCCTCGCGTTCGCCGGCGATGTTCGGCAGGACCACTGCGAAATGGTCGGCACCGAGGTGGGCCAGTTCCTCCGGGCCGCCCAGGCAAAGGGCGAGGCGCGCCGCGACTTCCTTCAGCAGCAAATCGCCGGCCGGCCGGCCGAGGGCGTCGTTGAGGGTCTTGAAGCGCTCCACGTCAAAAAGCGCCAGCCCAATCTGTTGGCCATCCTTGGCCACGCTGAGGTATTGCTTCAAGCGCTCCTGGAACAGGGTGGCGTTGGCGAGGCCGGTGAGCTGGTCGTAGTAGGCGAGGTAGTCGAGCTTTTCGCCCTTGTCGATGTGATCCAGCGCGAAGGCAATGTCGCCCGCCAGTTCCATCAACAGCTTGATCTCGGCCGCGTCGAAGAAATCAGCCTCGCTGGCGCGCAGCGTCAGCACTCCAATGGTTTGGTCCCCGATCACCAAGGGCAAAAAGCAGACCGAAAGGACTCCCGCATAAAGGCCTCCGTCCACCTGCGCCGCCGGCAAACTGTCCAGGTCATTCATCACCAGTGCCTGACGCTGCACATACAGCCGGTCGTAATGGGCCTGCCAACTCGAATACGGCTCGGCCAGAAAGGCGCGCAGTTGTTCCAGGTATGGCGCACGCGTGCTGCTGGAATCCACCAGGGTTATCCGCATTGACGCAGGATCGACCACAAGTACGTCGGCAGCCACGAATCCGCCGGCTTCGACCGCCAGCCGGCAGGTCTCGCGGAAAAGCTCTTCCCGATCGCGCACGCGCACGATCAGGGAATTGATGCCGGATAGCACCGCATGCACGCGGTTGAGCCGACGCACCTGCTCTTCCGCTTCGTGGCGTGCGGTAATGTCGCGGGTGATCCCCACCAGCGCGGTGATTGCCCCCATTTTGTCGCGGATGGGGACTTCGGTTCGCGACCGCCATATGGGCCGCCCGTCGGGCGCCACGCCTTTCATTGGGTCGTCGATGATCGGCCCTCCGCCTTCCAACATCTGGCGCTCTGGAAGTTCGATGATGCGCGCCGCTTCTTCCGGGTAGAGGTCCCCGGCCCGCCGGCCCACGGCGCTGTCCGGCGAGGCCAGGCGAACGTGCGCCGCCATGGCCTTGTTGATGCGGATGTACCGCAGGTCGCGGTCCTTGAAATAAATGAAATCCGGAACGCTGTCCATCAGGCCGTGCAGCAGGTCGCGTTCATGCAGCAATGCGGCTTCGGCCTTTTTGCTGTCGGTCAGGTCGCGCATGATGGTGGACATGAACTCCACTTTGTCATCAGATCCTTTGTGGGAGAGTATCACCTGGGAAACGGGAATCACCGCGCCTTTGCGGCTGGACAGCGTGCCTTCTCCGCTCCACACGCCCTCCCGGATGGCGGTGGGCACGCCCTCCGCCAAGATGGCGCGAAGCGCGTCGGCCGGGACGAAATCGGCAATCGTCAGTTGGGTAATGTCCTCGTCCGGGCCCACCCCGAGCATTTCGCGCCCGGCGCGGTTAAGGTAGACGAGCTGTCCGACGGGGCTGTTTATGCTCACAAGGTCGGTGGTGGATTGGAGAATGTTGGCCAGACGCCGCTGCTCGGCTTCCGATTTTTTGCGTTCGGTGATTTCCTGTCGCAGCAGCTCGGCGGCACCGTGCAGTTCGGCGGTTCGTTCACGCACCAGCCGCTCCAGGATCACGCTCTGGTCGCGGAGGAAATCGTCGATGGCCTTCAGGCGCAGCAGGTTGCGCACCCGGAGGTACAACTCGGCCCGGTCGACCGGCTTGGTGAGGAATTCCTCCGCGCCGGCGGCAAGGCCCGCCAGGCGGGAGTCGCGGTCGGTTTTCGCCGTCACCATGATGATGGGAATATTCGCCGTCGCGGCATCGGACTTGAGGCGCCGGGCTACCTCATATCCGTCCAGTTCGGGCATCATGACGTCGAGCAAAATGAGGTCGGGCGCGCGGACGGCGATCATGGCCAGCGCGTCGCCGCCGTTGGCCGCGCTTTGCGTCAGGTACCCTTCCGGCCGCAGCAGCAGTTCCAGCAACTTGCGGTTCTGGATTTCGTCGTCGACAATCAGTATGTTGGCCGCCGGGGCCGCGGCGTTCATGGCGCCTGCCGCGCGCCCTTCACCAGCAGCGAATCGATGGCCGCGTACAATTCCTGGTAGCGCAGGGGCTTGGAAATATAGGCGTCGCAACCGGCCGCCTGGCATTTTTCCTGGTCGTCCTTCATGGCCAGCGCGGTCAGCGCGATGATGGGTATGGAGGCGGTTGCGGGATCCTGTTTCAGCAGCACGGTCGCCGCCAGCCCATCCATGCCCGGCAACTGAATGTCCATGAGAATGAGGTCGGGGCGGTCGTGGCGCGCCGAAGCGAGCCCGGCCTCTGCGTCACTGGCGCGCAGCACCGCATGGCCGACCTTTTGCAGCAGCAGCGAGACCAGCTTCATGTTGGCCGGGTTGTCTTCAACGATCAATATTTTTGGCAAGTTGCCCCCTTGGTCAATGCGCCTGCAAGGCGCGCCTGACCTCGCTCATGAACTGGGTCTTGTTGAATCCGGCCTTTTCGACAATGCGGACGACCTTGCCGGGGCTGCTGTTCAGCGCGTCCCGGTCCTGCTCGGTGATCTGCTTGGCGGTCACCACCAGAACGGGAATCCCGGCCGTGTCGGGCGCGCGCTGCAGCGCCTCGACCACGTCGAAGCCGCTGACCTCGGGCATCATCAGGTCGAGCAATATCAGGTCGGGATGCAGGCGCTCTGCCAGCGCAATGGCTTCGGCGCCGCCGTAGGCCCGCACCACCGCGTAGCCGGGCTTGGGCAGGAAGGCGGCAATCACCTCCACCGCCTTGGGATCGTCGTCCACGATCAATACCGTGTGGGTCAGTCCGGGCTCGGGATTGAGGTTCAGGTTGGCCAGCGATTCCTTGAGCAGCACGCGGCTGATCGGCTTCTGCAGCACGGCGCTGGCCCCGCGGTTCAAGCCCATGTTGCCCACGTCCACTCCCGAGACCACCACCACGGGCACGCTCGACAAGGCGCCGATCTGGCGGATTTCGTATAGAAAATCCCAGCCGTTGCTGCCGGGCAGTTGCAGGTCCAGGGTGATCAGGCTCGGGGTCTTCACGGTGGCCATTGCCAGCGCGTCCTCGGCGGTGGCCGCCCGCGAAACCGTAAAGCCCTCGGCTTCCAGCAGCAGCCGGATGAGGTCGGCGGAATGGTCTTCGTCGTCGATGACCAAGGCGATGCGCTCCGCATGCGCGCTCCTGGCCATGCCCGCGCCGCCGCGCTGATCGGGCGCCGGGACGGAGGCAGGCGCGCTGCGCAGCGGCAGCCAGACGGCGAAGCGCGCCCCTTCGCCCGGGGCGCTGGCCACGGCCACCGTGCCGCCATGCAGCTCCGCCATTTGCCTGACCATGGCCAGGCCGAGGCCGGTGCCCTCGAATTTGCGCGCCAGGCTGCTGTCGATCTGGCTGAAGGCCTGGAACAGCTTGGCCATGCCCTCGCGCGAAATGCCGATGCCGCTGTCGCTGACGGATATTTCCATGAATTCCCGGTACTCATTGTCGGCCAGCGGGAAGGAATGCACCGGCCACTCGCCCGACAGCGTTTTCACGGTGTCGCGCGAAACGCGCCGCGCCGCCAGAACCACCCGGCCGCCGCTGGCGCTGAACTTGACCGCGTTCGCCAGCATGTTGTAGACCATCTGCTTGGTCTTGCGGATGTCCAGTTCCGCAAGCCCGAGGTCCTCGCCGACGTCGAGCTGCAGGGAAATATTCTGCGCCGCCGCTTTTTCCTTGACGATGACCAGGCTGCTTGCCAGCAATTCCTTGAGGTCGACCGGCTCCAGCTCCAGCGCCATCATGCCGGCCTCCACCTTAGACAGGTCCAGGATGTCGTTGATCAGGGACAGCAGGTGCTGGCCGCTGCTGAAGATGTCGCCGATGTATTCCTGCTGGGTATCGCTCATGGCGCCCATCAGGCCGTCCTTGAGCGCTTCCGAAAACCCGATGATTGCGTTTAGCGGAGTGCGCAATTCGTGCGACATGGTGGCCAGGAACTCCGATTTCATGCGCGTGGCGTGTTCCAGCTCGACGTTTTTCTCCTCCAGAGTGCGCTCGATGCGCTTGCGCTCGGTGACATCGCGCGCCGCCGCGAACACGCCCTGCAGCTTGCGCTCGCGGTTGTGGAAAGTGGCCGCGTTGTAGGAGACCACGGTTTCCACGCCGTTCAGGTCGCGCACCACCAACTCATAGTCGCTGAGCTTGTTTTCGACCAGCACGCGCTTGATGGCGGCGTCGGCCCGCTCCGGGTCGGTGAAGAAATTCTTGCAGGGCGCTCCGATCAATTCGTCGCGCGTGCGCCCGGTGAGCGCGATCATCTGCTGGTTGACGTCGGAAATGATGCCCTGCGGGTCGGTGGTCATGAGCGCGTCGATGTTCGATTCGATCAGCGAGCGCGTATAGAACTGCTGGTCGCGCAGGCGCTGGTCGAGCTGGGCCTGCGCCGCCTCGACCTGCTTGCGCGCGGTGTTGTCGGTGCCAATCAGCAGGTAGCCGATGATGGCCTCCTGGTCGTCGCGCAGCGCCGTGACCGAGACCACGGCGGGAAAGCGGCTGCCGTCCTTGCGGAAGTAGGTGAGCTCGTAGATGTCCTCGATGCCGCGCGAGGCCTTGAAGACGAGCGCCTCGAATCCGGGCGTGATCGTCGTTCCGAGCTCGGCGCTCAGGGCTTTGGCGCGCGCGATCAGTTCCCCCGGATCGGAGATGTCGGCCGGCGTGATCTGGTTCATCACCTCGGCGGCGGTGTAGCCCAGCATGCGCTCGGCGCCGACGTTGAAGATCTGGATCACGCCCTTCGCGTCGGTGGCGATGCTGGAGAAGTTCGCGCTGTTGAAGATCGCGTTCTGCAGCGCCCCCGTTTTCAGGAGCGCGGCTTCGCGCCGGACCTCGGTCGCGCTGTCGGAGGGAAACACGAGAG